>JAUSBW010000185.1 GCA_030651815.1 Methanoregula sp. | reverse complement strand
CTGTGCAGCACAATATTTTTTGTCTGTACACAGAACAAATTATTATCGAATGTCTACACAAATAAAATTTCTGTTGGCATGACTAACGCATTCATCCCGTGACTAAAGTCATGGGCTTTCTGCTGCTTTGATCGTAAAAATCCTGATTGGACAGGCTACTTTACACTCACTTTTTACAATCACGCTTATTATCCGTTAACGTGAAAATGGTACTGGAGTTTTTCTTATAAATGATATCAGTCATCATTCCCACGTTTAACGAAGAGGAAAATATCGCCCAGTGTCTCGTTTCGCTCTCGCACCAGAATATTCCCAGAACCGATTACGAGATCATTGTTGTGGATGGCGGTTCAAAGGATGCCACCTGCGAGATTGCAAAGAAGTATGCTGATCAGGTGTTTGCCCAAACCAGCAAAAAAGTGGGAGGAGCGCGCAATGACGGCGTCAAAATGGCAAAAGGCGATATAGTCGCAACAACGGATGCGGACTGCATACTTCCGCCGCACTGGATCAAAACTCTTGCAGAGGATTTTAAGGATCCCAATGTTGTGCAGATCTATGGCCCGGTCTATCCTATTGAGGAGGGAATTGGCAACCGTTTCTCGCTCCTGCTTGCCAACACCTTTGCCCGCATAGGCTACTATAGTAAAACCTTTTACTATACACTCGGGTGCAATACGGCGTTTCGGAAAGATGCTTTCACCAGGGCCGGCATGTACCGCTGCATTGATGCAGGCGATGATCTGGAGATCGCAATGCGGATGAAAGATGAGGGTACTATATATTTTGATAACCGGCTCAACGTGGGCTTTTCCATGCGGAGGTACCAGAAGTTTGGCACCCTTCAGTCACTCTTTGAATGGGTGTATATCGTGTCCAAAGGCGGGAATTCTGAAAAATATTCCTATTCACAGAAAAAATACAAATAAATTATTTAATCCCTCTTTTTCTGGTAAGGTCACAGTATGCCAACAGCAGATAAACCATATACAAAAAAAGAGCAGGAAGAAGGCCGGATCGTAGCATTCAACCAGAGCCCTTTTGCAAAACTGCTGAGTATGACCATAACCGAGGCGCATGACGGCTATGCCCGCGTAGTCATGGATTGTTGCCAGACATTAAACCCGCACGATGTGGCGCATGGGGGGGCGATCTTTGCTCTTGCTGATCAGGCATTTGGTATTGCTGCAAACTGCGGCAACGTTGACCGGGTCGCAGTCTCGGTGCATATCCAGTATATCGCACCGGCAACAGGTGCCCTTGTCGCTATAGCAAACCGCGTAGCCGATAACGGCAGGTACTCCACATTCCGGGTGATGGTCTATGAAGGTGAGCGCATCATTGCAGAATTTGATGGTGTTGCAATCCAGATCAATCCTCTCCCACAGTGAGCAACGGATTTTTTTTTAACTTTTGTTTTGATAATTTTTGCCAATCCCTAAATATCTGGCAGGTGAAACTGACAGTATGTCTAAAAAATCCGAAAGGCCGGGCATGCTGCGTCTTGCAGCAGCTGTTATTCTTGGCTGTATCACCGGTACTATTTTATTTCTTATCGTAGCGATGGGAATTGGTGTAGTAAACGATAAGATGGGTATGCAGATTCCGGTCAACCTGCTCATTGCAGAGAATATCTTTAGTGCAATCCTGCTGGTCGTTTTCATCCTCATCTGCATTGCCGGTTTCTGCTGGCAGGTATGGAACACTCCCTCATCTGATAAGGATCTGTAAGATTCCAGATCTGAAATGAGAGAGAAAAAACAACACGGGTTATGGAAGGGACTTTTTTGTCTCTTTTCACATTTTTTAAATAAAAATCGCGAGCTTTTCCGTACTTAACTTTTTCATCTGTTCCGTTACAATCGTTCCGTATGACTCCAGAAAAGACCGCAGTAACGACCGTTGCCGGGCTCATGGCACTTGCCGCACGCACGGCCCCGAAAGGAAAAGGTGTGGACACGATTATCATCCGGGTGCTCACCGGAAAAGAGATCCCCTCGCTTGCGACAAGGTTATCCGAACCGGGTGAAAAACACGACATTGGATTTTTTTTACGGGATGCAAAGAACATTGCAAAAGAGATGCGTGCGTACTGATTGGCGCACGGGGAACTACCATTGTCGGGGTTAACTGCGGGGCGTGCGGATATGCAACCTGTGCCGAAATGACAAAGGACTGCAAAAAACGAGGGAAGAAGAGTACGTTTTTTACCGGGCCCAATTGCGCGATACGTATGGCTGACCTCTGAATTGCTCTGGGTTCTGCAGTAAAAACCGCCCGGATCCATAATGTCTATAACCGGATCATGTATTCCGGTGGCGTTGCAGCCATTGATCTTTGGCTTCCGGGAAAGGATTGCACTGTCGCGTATGCAATTCCACTATCTGCTACAGGGAAAAATATTTTCTTCGATCGTGAGACTGCGAAATAATGGCTCGGTAGAAATCCTTTTTTTCCCTGATAATTCACTAATATTTCCTACCGGTTATGAGAATGACCCCCTCTTTCCCTCAGAGGGGGAAGCAGCATAAGGGGAACATCGCCCTGACCCCTTTTGTTATTGTTCCTTTTTTCCATTGGATTTTTCACTAACATTCTGTGATCCTGTCTTACCATGGAGGATGCTAACGCGGCGGGGGTGCGGGTGAAAAACGCCAGAACCACAAAGAGCGTCAAACTATTCTTAGCCTTTCTCCAGAGCCGGAATAATCTTTTTTACCAGCGATATTGTTATCCCCCCCTTCAAACTATCTCTCTACATCTGATGGTTCATCATGTCACACCACCGTCATGTACTCTCAAAACGATTGGGCCTTCCCCCCGGAACTCTTCATGTAAACGGCGAACCTGCTGACCTGCCGGTCCTGATCACCGTATTCGACTATGATGCCATCCACTTTGAAGAAAAAACGGTCGATAAGATCAGCGAATGTTTCCCGTTCCGGGATACGGAAACGGTGACCTGGATCAATGTCGATGGTCTGGGAAACCCAAAACACATCGAAGATCTCGGCAGGTGCTTCTCCATCCACCCGCTCATTCTTGAAGATATCTTCAATACCCAGCAGCGTCCGAAGATGGAGGATCTGGACCAGTATATCTACCTGAACCTAAAGGTACTCACGTACCTCAATACAAAACAGGAGATCAAGATCGAGCACATCAGCATGGTTATCGGCCCAAACTTCTTAATCTCGTTCCAGGAAGATATCGGGGATGTTTTTGACCCCGTCCGCGAAAGAATAAGGAAAGATGGCAGGATTCGGAAATATGGCACGGATTACCTTGCCTATGCACTTATTGACGGGATCGTGGACAATTATTTTACGGTTATGGAAAATCTCGATAAGCAGGTCGAAGACTTAGAGGAGGAACTGGTAATCAACCCGACCCAGGATTCCCTCCAGAAGATCAACCGTCTCAAAAAGGATATGATTTTTCTCCGGAAATCGGTCTGGCCGCTCCGCGAGATGATCAATAACCTTGAACGGACTGAATCCAAGCTCATCAAAGAATCGACCAAAATTTACCTGCGCGATGTCTATGACCATACGATCCAAGTGATCGATACATTAGAAACGTTCCGGGACATGGTATCCGGGATGATCGACATCTACCTGTCCGGCCTGAGTTACAAGATGAACGAGATCATGAAGGTACTCACGCTCATTGCAACCATCTTCATCCCGCTCACATTCGTAGTCGGCTTATACGGGATGAATTTTAAGAATATGCCGGAAATAGAGTGGGAATTTGGGTATTATTCGGTACTGATTGTGATGGTCATCATGGTGTTGGGGATGCTTACCTATTTCCGGAAAAAGAAGTGGATCTGATAATATCAGTACATTTTTTTACCAGTGTTTTTTGCCGATGATACGGTACGAATAGACACATTACGTGTGCCTGTTTTCTCATCCACCTTAATATCGCGACGGGGGGTACCGAAACGGTATCAACTCATACCTGTAAAATGATAAAACACCCGGTGAACATCTCTAAACCGGTTGTTAACATTCTCCCACTTTATCCGATGCCAGTATCTGAAAAAAACCGGGTTAAGGAGTACCCCTGCTCGTTATAATTATCCTGACCAGTTCCCCGCTTTGTGCATCACGATTGCCTAATCTTTTTTTCCATGTTCGAATAGGCATAGAAGTCTTTTTCTTTGAGCGCTCCTGACGGGAACTGTTACATATGCCGATCATGAAAATCTGCGGGGGGGATCTGGATCTCGTGGAGTACGAGTTCAAGTCATTTGCTCCAAAGACTATCCTAAAGACACTCGGTCTTGAGAAGAAGAAGTACAAACTGACACCGGTTAAAGGCAAAGTTACGGTCAAAGCCCCGGCACGCATCCACTTAACCGTGCTCGACATGAACCGGTTTGCTCCGGATCATCCGGGCGGCGGTGGTATCGGGTTTGCAATCCAGTGTTACTGCACAGCTTCTGTGGAATGCACAAAAAAAGAGATATCTATCACCTACGGGCGCGCTCCAATCATCGACAACTTCGTGGCAGTCTTCAAAAAGGCGGTCGGATATACCGGAGGATTTGCCATCACTGCAACCGATCATGAACAGAAGCACGTAGGACTTGGATCAACCAGCACTGTCATGATCGCAGTTGCCACTGCGATGAATGTTGCTGTGGGTTCACCGCTCACCAACACCCAGCTCCGTCATTTGATCGGCCATAACTATGTTGAGGAGACCGCTGACGGAAATGTTGCCTTTGGATTCGAGACCGGTGTCGGTCCTGCGGTAAGCACTCACGGCGGGATGGCGATCATGGGCGACGAACTTTCGTTAGTCTGCCATCACCAGTTTGCTAAAGGAAAGAATGTGCATATCATCATCCCCCCGACCGATATCTCGTCGGCTGGTACACAGGAGTTTGATCTCCTGATGAACAAGGCACGGACACTGGACTACCGGGACCGTGAACTCAAGGCGTATTTTTTCTTAATGGATCTTGTACCTGCACTCGAAAAGGATGACTTGAAAAAGGCAGGCGATGTGATCTGGGAGATCGAGTTCCGTGGATCAAAGCGGGCGGAAGTGGAGCACCACAGTTACGGGATCTATCATTACATGAGCCAGCTGCGGGAGAAGAAACTCGAATTTGTCGGCATGAGCTCGGTTGGTCCTTCCATTGCCGTAGTCACCGCACTTGACAGGAAATCTATGGATAAACTGCTCAAACCCCTTGGCCTGAGCGTTACCATCAGCACAAAAGTCGATAACAAGGGTATGACAATTGTTCACAAAAAATAATTTTTTCTCTGTAATCGGTTCAGCATTAAACGTGCGTGAAATGTGTGGGACCGGACAAATGCCCGGGCAGGAAATTTCCAAACAGGTACATCTTTCTCATAGCGCGATTGGAAAGTGTGTATTTCTGAATCCGTTTTTTTATTAAAAAAATCCGGATAAAATCCGGATATTTAAAAAAACCAGATCATTCTTTCCGGGCGTCTGCTGATTTCCTCTTCTCCAGATATCCGGAAATAATTCCGTAGATGATGAACAGGATGGTTATTGCACTCAGACCAATAACGGCAATAATCAACAGGCTCATATTTTCTTTAACTATCGTAAATGAACCGAAATAATATCCTGCCATGACTACCGCGACAGTCCATGTCACGCCACCCAGCACGTTATAGAACAGGAAACGGGGGTAGTTCATAGTTCCAACGCCTGCAAGGAATGGAGCAAACGTCCGCACGATGGGTACAAACCGTGCAATAAAGATTGTTGCACCGCCGTATTTTTCATAGAATATATAAGTACGGTCAATATACTCTTTTTTGACAAGCATTGGAAACCGCTCAAGAAATACATGCACGCCAATATAATTCCCAATCCAGTAATTTACGGTATCTCCAAGTACTGCACCAAGAATGATGGCAATAAAAAGCCACTGGAGATCCATAAACCCGCTTGCTGCTGCCGCACCTGCAACAAAAAGCAGGGAGTCCCCGGGAAGAAAGGGCATTATTACAAATCCGGTCTCGAAAAAAATAATGCAGAAAAGAATAAAGTATGTCCACATTCCGTATTCCTGGACAACCGAGACCATATTCTGATCGAGATGGAGAAAAATATTGATTAAAGAATCGAACATGGGCTACAAAAAATATGGGTCTGAACCATTAATAAATTGAGTTCCTGCATTCAATCGCAAAAATCTGTAAACAGGCTGGGTCACAACTAAAAATATGATTAGTCATTTATAAACTGCTAAAGAAAATCACTGCAATTTGAAAGTATTTTATCTCCTATAAGAGGTTCTGACCTAGCCTGCAAAGATACAAAAAAACTGTAATCGGAAAAAACCACTCAAATCGTATCAAGACAAAAACGTATATCGGGTATCAACACGAACATATTTTCATACTCTGTCACATGACCATTTTTATTGGAGAGATAACGATGCCTCACGACTTTTTACCAAACCTGCTCCGCTTCCTCTTTATCGCATGTATCGCCATGCTTTTTGTCTCACCTGTTCATGCGTTCACTGCAAATTCACTGGATATTACGATAGATAAAAGCGGTGATGCAGTCGCCAGTTTTAAATTCACGTTAGATGGGTTTTTAGAAAACGCCATACCACAGTCCATGCTGGAAGAAGAACTCAAAAAAGGTCTTACCACCAGTTCAGAATCCCCTGTCCTCCTCTCCATGGACAAAACTGGAGCAACAATGCTCTTAAAAAAATTTGCAGACACACAGGATGTTGCTCAGGGTACAGAATACCGTACCGCCAGCATGAATTTTCAGAAAGCGGAAATTGCCTTAAAAAATTCCGCGCTTGGCAGTGTGGTGACTGCTGATTTCTCTCCTTCAAAAATTACCGTCACATTTCCCGATGCCTATACAAAAAAGTTTGAAAATTCTGCGGTTCTCCCGGCACTCACCCATATTGTTATCGATCCTTTAAAACCCGCTACTGCCATACCCCGCCAGAAGAATGGCTTGATAAATGTCACCGCTTCTCCGGCAATCGTTTCGGTGTCTGTCGATGGCACCTATGCCGGTGATTCACCGCAAACATTTTCCGATATCCCCGCTGGAACGTATACCTTCCTGTTCGAAAAAGAGGGGTTTTCCCCAGTGACAAAGACCGTCACGGTAGTTGAGAACAGGACTACCAATGTCTTTGTTTTCCTTACTGCACAACCAGCAAAGACACCATCAGGTTTACTCTCCCTGCCCGGATTTGGCCTCGTTATTGCGTGTCTTGCCGTAGGCAGCTGTGTCATCCTGCGAAGAATAGCCTGATAAACAAAACTTACGGGAATTACTCTGTCGGGCAATAATAACAACAAAGGTAATTCCAATAATTTTCTGCTTTTAAAAAAAATGATTACTGGTTTTTCTTAATGGAGAAGAGTACAAGCACGAGGAGGGCACCACAGGTCATCAGCGGTATTGTACCGGATTTCTGCGGGGTAGTTGGAGTAACCGGTGATAAACCTGCAGAGATGGTGCTGGTCGCACCTGCATTTACCGAGGTTGTGGTCTCGTAATCCTGGTACCCGGTAAGGCGGACAATCACCATATGACTTCCCGCAGGTATCTCTTTTAATGTTAAAGGAGTAATTCCCATGAAATTATTGTCGACAAATACGTTTGCGCCGGAAGGAGTTGAGGAAACAGATAATCCGCCAAATGCGGGTTTTGGCCCGGTTGGTGAAAGGAGGGCACTCACTTCAGATACGGTATTTGCATTTACATTGACCTTTGTTGTGTAGGGTGTGTATCCGGCAAGGGTGAGCGCGACAGTATGATCACCTGTAACAATATTATTCAGTTTTAACGATCCGCTTGCCGGAGTCTGGCCGTAATTCGTTCCATCGAGAGTCACCGAGGCACCGCCGGGACTTGATGATACATACACCCAGCCAACATTACTCACCGGTATCGGGTTGAGTGTGCCGGATACTGTCTTTGTCCCGCCAACCGGAACATCCACTGTTGATTTCCAGTCATAATACCCGGCATGGTCGAGTTCTACAATGTGGGTACCGGATGCAAGGTTGTTGAGCGTGAGGGGAGTATTTCCCCGGTACAGTCCGTCAAGTACCACTTTTGCATTGATTGGATCGGAGAGAATATACAAAGAACCCGAAGTAGCCATTGGAGAGAGAGGACAATAGACATCCGAACGTGTTCCGGACGAGACTGAGGTGGTTGTGGTGTAGGTATGATAACCGTTCAATTCGGCCTGGATCGAGTAGCTGCCGGGCCAGACTTCATTGATCGTCAGTGGTGCACTGCCACGATAATTACCATTGAAATATATTGAAGCTCCTGACGGGGAGGATTCAACATAGATCGAACCGTAATTTACCGGAGGAACCGGTGTTGGAATTGGATTTAACGTGGCATAAAAAGTTTTTGTTGCACCGGCAGCCGGCATCGAGAGTTCTCCGCTATAGGGAGTATAGCCGGATTTTTCAACAGTAAATGAATGATACGGGGCAGCGGTAGAGTATACCGGGACGGTGAGTGAACCCCCGCTGATAACGCCTTTTTCCACACCGTCAAAATATACCTTTGCACCATCAACATTGCTGCGGATCTCAATCCAACCCTGGTCACCACCAATTGCGCTGGCTGCAGGTACTACGGCAAGAAACAGGCAGACTGCAATACAACAAAGAATAAACAGTTTTTTCATAGAAATTCTCCTTTCATGGTGAATGGGTTTTTGCATTATAAAACATTTCGAAAAAAACTGCATGAAGCCAGAAGGCCTCGCACCAGAGCAATTAAAAATAACGATAAAGGGGTTCGATTCATCCAGTGACTAAAGTTACGGGTTTTCTCAACCCCTTTACCCATGATAATAATAATAAAGACCCCTGCAGGTTATTTGATAAATACAGCCTGAACTTCAGCACGGCAAAAATCCTGTCCACGAACACGCATGGACCATCGTTCTGTTGTAATCGCTTCTGACGTGAGATTGCAGAACAGCAGCTGCGTCTCTTGTTCAGTAAAATAATGAGTGCTGATACCAGAACCTCTCATCACCGTTCCATCTTCGACAGCAGATCCTTTGCCGTATCGGAAATCTTCGGTAGAGAACCCGGAGAAATACAGGATGCCCCCGGTTTTCAACACCCGCACTGCTTCTTCAGCCGCCCGTGTACGATCATTTTTTTGCAGGTGCGAAAGAATGTGAATGGCAAATACAGCATCAAACCTTTCGGGAGCAAATGGAAGGCTGCGGGCATCTGCCACACAGACATCTCCTCTTTGCAGCATGCCGGTGTTCATTCTGCTCATCGCAACAGCACTGACGGAGAAATCGATCGCTGTTACATCCCAGCTTCGTCCGATCATGGCAGATAGTGTCTTGCCATTCCCGCAACCCAGTTCAAGCACGCGTGAACCTGGCAGCAACAAAGGGAGATGATGTACTGCACCACCCCAGACTGCTCCCTTGCAGAGGTACTCCTCTTCCCAAGCATCGGACTCTTCTGTCATGCTATTTGTGTCCCGTTATCAATTTCGCCTTCTGGTAAAAAGACGGTTACTATCATTGGAGTTACAAAACGACCATTGAGAAAAAATCGTTCGTATCACAAGACCGGAAAAGATCTCACTGGCAACAACCTGATGGTTGCATGATATCAGTTTTACTGAAAATGGATTACGGTAAACCCAACAATGAAACCGGTTAATGAGGCTGTTGCATAGAGCTAGCTAAAAGTACTTAATACAACTCATAGTACTTAACTATATATACTATTAAGTATAATATATATTATATGTTTAAGCGTCACAACATTATCAAAGGATTTGAAAAGGAACAGCTGTATCTCT
>JAUSBW010000168.1 GCA_030651815.1 Methanoregula sp. | reverse complement strand
AGCGTCACAACATTATCAAAGGATTTGAAAAGGAACAGCTGTATCTCTTCCCAGTCAATGTTATGGAATGGCTTCCGGAAAATGATGTAGTGTATGTGATCCTGTCGATACTTGATTTGTTAGATCTATCAGCCTTTCTATCCAAATATCGATCAGACGGTATTGGTTCAGCATTTTATAACCCTCGCAGTATGCTGGGGATAATAATCTACGCAATGATACGGGGTGAACCGTCAAGTCGAAAGATCGAAATATCTTGCAGATACGATATCGGATATCGCATAGTAGCACAAGGTCTTCAACCAGATCATACCACTATTTTCCGATTCAAGCAGAATAACGCTCAAGAGATTAAAGGAATCTTCAAGCAATTGGCCCGGATCATAGTCGAATCTAAAATTACCCGCATTGGGATTCTTGCCATTGATGGAACAAAAATCGGTGCAAATGCATCTCTGTCAGCCAACCGTAAAGCAAAGAATATCGAGGCGGAACTAAAACGCATATTTAATGAATCACTGAATCAAGATGAGCAGGAAACCATTGACGGAACGACTCCTGTTGTCACGGATTATAATCTTCCTGACGAGCTTGCTACAAAAGAGAGAAGAAGGGAAGTCCTGCAAAAAGCTTTGGATAAATTGAATGAACGTCAGGAAATCGAGGCCGAAAAGCAAAAAGCACTGATTCGTGACCGTGAGAGAGAGGAGGAAGAAACCGGTCAGAAGAAACGGGGAAGAAAGCCATCAGAACCACAGACGGTTCCGTCACCAGATGCTAAAGTAAACGTAACCGATCCAACGAGTCAGGTTATGTCTACTTCCCAAGGTTTTATTCAGGGATTTAACGGGCAAATCGTCGTAACAGAAGACCAGTTAATCATTGCTGCTGCACTTACTGATGACCAGAATGATAAAAATCAGTTACAACCGATGATGGACGAGGTCAACGAATTGTTAAAATCCGTTCAGACGGATGAGTGTGTGGAAGCTGTGGTTGCTGATTCAGGTTATTGTTCGATGCAAACAATTTTGTCTGAAACGCCGAATGGACCTCAATTATATCTGGCAACTTCGAAAGAGCGGAAGTTTCAGGATGCTGGTCCTGATGAAGGATTCCGTATCCGGTTAGAGGAGGTATGTCGACCAGTGCCTGGTAGTTGTAGTCCTACCATCCCCGAATTGGCAAGTATCGGAGCGGGTGTCTGGCATTTCTATCTAGATCGGGAGAAACCAGCGACTCCAGAAGAAGTGTGCTGGGAGATCATGGGCGCTCGCGTGAGATCCCCCTCCGGGAGAGAGATATACCGGAAAAGAAAAATTATGGTCGAGCCCGTTTTTGGAAATATAAAGCATAATATGCGACTCAGAAGGTTTTCTCTTAAAGGGAAGAATAAATGCGAAGGGGAATTTGCTTTAGCTGCGATGTGCCACAATATTATTAAAATCAAATGTAATAATCTACTCGGAAAGTTACTATCATTTTTCAGGGATAAGTCTATCAGCGTTAACAACGACAGTCATTTTCGTCAATTTTGCGATCCCTGGAAGAATACAAGTTTTTTTTTATTTCAAATTTGTTCGGTTGGTTTCATGAGGTTTTGTCAGATTTCATCTGTTTGAGGGGATTGTGGGGGCTATGACGGTAGGGGACTTTTCAGTCGGTCTGTGCAATGACCTCAAATGCTCCAATTATCGGAAAAGATCCGTTCCAAGGATTTTTCAAACCGAATTTCAAATTTTAATTAATTCCTGGTTGAAGGCCGCGGGCTTCAGCATCTCTTTTATCTTCTGGTCGGTGACGATCTTGATTTTCCATGGCTGAAGGTTCAGAGCGGACGGGGCGAACCGGACCAGCTCCAGCAACTCGTTCACTTTTGTTTCAGGAATTTTTTTGCCGTCAAACTTTTTTGTCGCATACCGCGACATCACAATCTTTGAAAACTCCATACTGACCACCACTGCGTACTATTCGATTGATTCGGCATTTCCTCTATTTATATATGAGTCAGGAAATGAAGCAGGGAGATGAAAAGTATGAGAAATGAACATTCTGTCAACGTAACAAAAGAGAGAAAAGATGACATGATCTCTGATATTAAGAATTTTTTCACAAGAGCGGGATTCGGCATGGTTTTGGCTCAGAAATGTACGCTGATGGATGCTTTTGGAAGGGCGAACGACAGCGGGATGGGCTGATGGAGGGGGGAAAAGAATGGCTGTTTTGGGGGCAAAACCGGATGATATCATCACTTTTCCCTGTCACTTGTGCAACGTAAGGAATGCAATGATCCGTGCCTGCACATCATGGGACTGCGGCGAGATCCATAAGCATAAGTGGGAGCCCTCCCGCACCCATACGTTCTCAGCATTGGGGATATTTTCCCGGGCGTAGACTCCATGATAGAACAGGACATCGCTGTCATGGGTTCCGTGAATGATGAGTGCCGGGCAGAGTATCTTTTCGACCGGAAGATCGGAGATCGATGCAAGACCCTCCATATCGTTGTCAACACCGGCCTTCCGCAGGGAATACTCCGACATTGATCGGGCAAAACGCAGGAGCAGGCGCATCTGGTCGGGATCCTTTAATGACGCCTCGACCTGCCTGTCGATCTGTTCGGGCCGGAGCAGGGATTCCTGCTGGAGGAACTCGTGCAGGGTCTGCTTAGGAAAATGTTTTGAGAAGTAGCTGATGAGTTGCTCTCCGGGGCCGCTTAAAAAGAGCGCCTGGACAACGGGGCCGGCATTGGCTGGCATGAGGTATTGTGAGACAACGGCATCGGCGGCAACAAGTGCGGTAACCCGTTTGGGGTACCGGATGGCAAACTCATAACCGGAAGCACCCCCGGCCGAACCGAAGACCAGTGCAACATTATCAATCCCGAGGGTGTCTAAAAGCGCTGCATACAGATCCGCCTGTTCGGCAGGGGACTTCCCGCTAGAGACGGGAGTGCCGAGATATCCCGGGCGGCTCGGTGCCAGGACCGTAAACCCGGCGCGGGCCAGCCATTCAAATAAAAGGATGCCCTGGTCATACCCCCCGGGCCCGCCGTGGATAGCCAGCACGACCGGGCCTTTGCCGATTGTTGCATATTCCACCGGTCCCTTTGCTGTTGTGACAGTCTGTTTCCGTGCGACAAGTTCATCCTGCTGTGCGACATCAGCGCGGACCCACTGGGAGAAATCAGAGGTAAACAGGGTATCATAGGATTCTTCTGGCATAAATGGTAGTTGAAGCCAGAACGTGAATAGTTTTTGGCAGGATTACCCTGCGGGTAGAGAGCGGTGATAACCGGTTGCGTGCCGGTACCGGGGCTGGCCGGGTCTCACGTGGCCGTGCAGCCGTGGGCCGTGGGGCGTTTGGCCGGGTGCCGGCATTGGGCGGGCTCCGGACGTGCACTTACCGGCGCTTTTAAGACGGTGAACTATCCCGTAAAGAGCTGAGTTACTCCGGAACCGGAAGGCAGGCTGTTTTTTCCGTTCCTGTTGAGGCCCGGGTTGTATGTGGCATCCAGGAATGTGCTGTATGAGTACAGGAATCAATTTTCGCACAAAGTTTTTATAGATAAATCGAAGGTATACTTAATCATGGATATATTGGGATCTATTGTCGGTATCATTCTCGCAATTGTGGTGGCAATTATTATCTATCACCTCCTTAAAAATGTTGTAGCTCTAATTATCAACGCTATCGTTGGTGTCATCGTCCTCTTTCTTTTAAACCTCTTTCATATAATGAGCCTTTTTGGAGCTTCCGATATCCCGATCAATTGGATTACTATTCTGGTCTCTGCAATTGGTGGACTGGTGGGTGTGGTTATTGTCGTAATCCTCCATCTGGCAGGGGTTGGGTTATAGGTCATACAATCCTGTCTTTTTTCTTAAGTAACATTTTACAGGCTGGGTCACAACTAGAAAATGACGTGGTTGCTTATAAAGTCCAGAAGAAAATATCCACAATTTGAGGTTATTTTATTGTGTTCATGAGGTTATGACCCAGCCTGTTTAGGGTATATTGGATAGTAATATCCGGATAAAATGTACGAATATTGAGATGCGTATATGGCAGAAATAATTATGACGGTGCTTCCGGTCAGAATTTATAGCGCAAATGCTGTACCATCCGCTTCATGAACGGAATATGGCCCAATATGCCGTACATCATTCTCCCGGCCCACGATGGCGACATCCGTTCGACGAGCTTGGGCATGAATATAAAGGGGATCTCCGTGACCAGCTTCAGGCGTGGAACCTGCTTTTCGAACTCCCGGGGATCATTGACACCCCACAGGAGGTTCACGCCGGACTTCCTTGCAGCGGGTAACCGCATGACTACCCATATCATCAGCCGGCTATAGGCGTCAAAATAAACTGGCCTTTCGGAAATTTTTCGGTAATCCGGCAAAAAAGGGCTGTCACATCTTTTTCCGAAAGGTATTGTAACAGCCCCTCGGCAACGACGAGCACGGGCCGGTCCGCCGGTATCCCGTCAAGCCATCCAGGTTCGGTGACCGAAGAGCCGATCATCACGTAATCGTGGCGAACCGGGTACAGTTGCCTTCGCAGCTCGATCACATCGGGAAGGTCGATATCATACCAGCGGACGCTGGCCGGAGGATCGATGCGTAAAATGCGGCTGTCCAGGCCGCATCCCAGGTTCAGCACGGTCGAGTCCGGGTTGGCGGTGAGGAACTCCCGGGTCCACTGGTCCAGCTGCTTTGCCCGCACCGGTTTGTCGCCGGATCGATGGCGGGCCTTGACCGGAACACGTACCTCTACCGTTTCTCCTATATCATCCCCGAAGAGGATCTCGGGGCATTCCATGGCAGCGAACTCTTCTTTGTCTTCCGGCCGCCCGCGATAAAACTCGATCCGGCAAGTGCACGGGTCTCGGATACGATGATGGACCTCTGGGTCAGGTTCGCAAAGACGGGGTACCCGAACGGCGGGATGAACGTTACCTGGCCGCAGTATTCCGTGGAAGAGGACCGCTATCTCGATATCGGGGATATCCCGAGCGTGAAGAGCGGTTATCAGACCATCTTTTTTTTTAACGTATCTTAGCTATGAAAACCGGCACCTTTCTTTTTTTAGAAAATCGCATCCAGCGCCCCGTCCTGCTGGATTCTGAATACGGCAGGCTCCGAAAAATGCGCTGACGGTGGCTTTTTGAGTGGACGGAGGCCGTGGCGGGGACGGATGGAGGGGGTTGTGTTCCAGTGATCGCGGAGGGCTGCCAGATAAATGCAGGAACGAAAGGGGGCAGTGTTTTAGGATCTGCCGGTATTTTTTTTGGTCCGCCGTCTATTTCGGGTATCGCAGCATGACAGTGTGAAAGATGCCGGTATGCGGCAGGGTCCGTTGTTCGACCACCATGAAACCATAGTGTTCGTACATGCTGACATTCTTTTCATTCTGGGTAGTGAGATAACAGGGCATCTTCTGGAAGTCGAGCCAGTCCAGCATGGGCCGGATTAACCGGCCTGCACATCCGCGACTCTGGTGTTCTGGATCAACACCGAGGTATAAAAGGCGGTAATGGGGAAAGGGAGCATGTTTTTTATGATACTGGTCAATCAGGGTGGAGAAGGACAGGAGGCTGTCGACTATCTTCTTCCCTAAATGAAGGTACAGTCCAAGTCCCCCGGAACGAAACGCCCGCCAGATCGTAATTCCCGAGTACATGGAAGGGAGCCAGACCGCGACCCCTTCAACTGAGGGGGAGGTTGTATACACGTCGCCATAGTTCATGCCATAGCGAAGCTCAAATTCAAAAAGATAAGGAGACAGCATCTCTCGTGCGGTTCTTTCCGGAAAAATGTGTGTTATTTTGGGGTCATCATGAAACGCCCGGGTGAGCATGGCAACTGCCGGGGAAACCTGCTCCTCTGAAAGCCGTTCAATAGTTCCGTTAAGATCTACCATTACACATCGTCTGTGTCCATAGGATTTGTGTTTTTATGAAATTTTCTCTCACCGTGAATGAGGATTGGGAGTGTTTCGGTCTATATGTGCCGGTTATTCCCCGGTATTTTTCCGGACCCACAGCCGCCGGGGGCTGAGCAGCAGCGGGGTGATGAAGAGTGCCACGATCCCTACACATCCCATCCACCACTCGGGGACTG
This sequence comes from Methanoregula sp., assembly GCA_030651815.1. Lineage (GTDB taxonomy): Archaea > Halobacteriota > Methanomicrobia > Methanomicrobiales > Methanospirillaceae > Methanoregula. The sequence continues at coordinate 3,596 of JAUSBW010000168.1, read as the reverse complement.
CCGGGTATGCAAGGATCCGTACCCCGATATAGAGCAGGAAGAAGACAAACGAGAGTAAGGCAATGGTGACATACTGGTTTGGCAGTTCACCGGGTGTTACGATACGGTAATGTCCGGGAACCATTACCGTGAGGATGTACCACAGGCCGATGAGGCCGAGAATCAACCCGGGAATAAAGATGAACCACGGGGATAATCCAAGGCCGTGCTCAATATTGCCGAAATCGTCATGGGTCATGAATGAGCGGGTGAAGACATACTCAAACACCATCATGAAGGTGATGCCCGATGCCCAGAATACAGAATGATATACCCACGGGCGAGCCTGGACTGCCGTCCATGAGAGAAGGGCCGCAGTAACGATGAAGAGCAGGATATTTGAGAGAGGACCGGCAAAGGCAATTGCAGCTGCAGTCGTTCCCTTCCCTGCAGCAAAGAGGGTCTGGTAATCGACATTCTCGTCACAGTTCACGCCGAAGATGCCTCTTCCCCAGATGATATTGAAGGGATCGGCTTTTGCGCCGGAGAAATATGCGGCAAAACTGTGGGAGAACTCATGCATATAGAGGACGAAGAAGTGCAGCACTATGAAGGTGATCAGGGAAATGGACAGGAAGAGCAGAACATTCCATACGCGGTTCTGACGTGACAGTGTCGCGTTTTTAGTAATTTCTGCGGTCGCCTTTTTGGCATCGTCCTGACAGGCAGGCATTTTTTCCCTTTCCAGATGCCGGTCTGCCGCAGGGAGAATCCACAGGCAGAACAGGACAAACACTCCTGCTATCGCGGACACAATATAGGGGGGGTCTAGCATGACATTGAACAGGTCGAGAAGACAATACAGGCCGACAACAATAACTGCGGCTTCAATGATCTTCCGGTATGTTCCATAAAATATCCAGTGCATATCCTACTATCCTTTTTTTAAGAAGAAATAAGGGTAACGATAAGGGAATCAGCCGGGGAATTGTTTTCTTCTAAACGATGTATCGCAAACCGGTCTCCGTAACCCCGAAACGATTCCCTGCCCGTTCTCATGAACTCGTGCTGGCCCGTGGGGTATTACAGAAACCATTGTGCTGCCGACGATATGCCTCCGGTGAACGTGTATCCGGCCCCCATTCCGGTACACAATCGCAGGGAACGGCACCCGGGATAATCAGAATGCCTCGTACAATACTCCGGCAAATGAGCCCATGTCCATATTGATCGCCATCAGGTCCTCAAGCGATGAGATCCGCACGTTGTTGGCATAGAGCACAAACATAACATCGCGCCCGCTCCGGGTCGTCATGTAACCGGCGAGTCCTTTTGCTACCAGCATGAGATCCCCGTTCATGTCAGACTGTATTGACGTTCCGGTCTTTGCTGTGATCTTCCCGATTGCCGGGTTGTCCGGCGCAGCTGCCCCGGCGAGGGAACCATCGATCCCAAGAACCGGCATGGCTGCCCGGTACACCCGGGAAGTGTTCCCTGCCGCCATGACCCTGAGCAGATCGATGGCGGCATCCGGGCTCACCCGGTTTCCGCTGCTGCCCTCACCATCGATAAGCGACAGCGATGCCGGGTTGACGCCGATGCGCCGGAGATAGTCTCCTTCGATGAGCAGGCCCTCTTCAACCATTGTTTTCCTCTCGTGCGCTGCCATGATGCCGAGGAGTGCATTGGCATGGATATTCTGGCTCACCTTCAGGATCAGTTTCACGTTCTCGGAAAATGGCGGGGATGTCAGGAGGGCAACGGGCTTCTGCCCGGCATAGTCTGCCGGCAGGCTGCCACGCGGATTTGTTCCGGTTGCCGGGGCATCAACAGCAACACCCTGCCGCTCGAGAGCATCGATGAAGAGGGATCGTGCCCATGCACCGGAATCACTGATGACAAACGTCCGGAGATAGGGAGCCTGGTCTTTCGGGATGCTGCCGGAAACGGAGATCACTCCCCCGCTCTCGGTTATGGAAATGTCCGGCTCGCTGCCGCCCGTTGTCACGTCCGCTTCCACGTAGAAGAGTGCGGACTGCGGCCGGGACGTGACGGTTGCCCTGCTGCCATCTGCACCCGGGGTGATGAGGATATCGATCAGGTTATCGTTGATGTAGATGGGAGTAACCGGCGCGGGATCGGCAAGCTTTTCCGTTTTAAAGAGCCGGTCATCGATGATTACGTCTCGGGCACGGGTGATCCCGGCGGCTTTTACCTGTGCCGCAAGGCTGTCGAGCCCGGTAAGGAGATCTGTTGTTGTCATCTCCGTACCGGGAAGGCCGTTTGCATCGCAATGGTCGGCGTTGGTGAACTCGATGGTATCGTTGGGCAGCGACCGGCCGCCCATGGTCGGGTCGCCGCTTGCGACAAGCACCAGGTTTGTGGCAGGGGCTCCGTCTTCAGCCGTTATGCCGAGTGCATAGACCGGGGTCCTGAACCGGTAATCCGGCCCGAGAAGGTCCAGCGCTGCCGCGGTCGTGAAGAGTTTGACGGTCGATCCCGGAGTGAAGAGTATACCGGTATTTTTTTCTGCCAGTACCTGCCCGGTTGCAATATCGACAACCTTGTATCCCCAGGTGGTATAGGGATAGAGTGGCTTTTCCATGATGGCGACTGCGGCGGCCGGTGTACCGTCGCTCTCCGGAACCGGCCCGGGACTAGCAGTAGTGCAGCCGGAGACGAGTACCAGGATCCCAAGGATACAGAACAGCAGGGAAACTATCAGACGGGGTCTCATAGGTGTTTATTGGCACGGGTTAACAAAAACTCATCGGTATCCGATCCGCGAGCTCCGGTTTCCCTTTAAGGCAACCGTGTTCCGGGTTTTTCCCGGCCCGGGGACTGGCAATTCAATGCTAATTCGATGACGATTCCCTGGCAGTCCAGGTACCTATGATTACCAGAACAAGACCGATTATGCCAAAAGAAGGAGATTTCAGCTCCCATTTAAGAAAAAAACCCAGTGCACTGATCAGAATCATGACAATTCCTACACCGGCCATGATATATCCTGATATCTGCTGCTTCTCCATCATTCACTATAAATTCGATATACAATTAAACCATTCGATACTCGCCGGTTTCAACCAACCGGATGTATTCTCTCCGGGCATACGATGCGGATAATCCATACCGGGTCCTGCATAAGGCAAGGTACAGGAGTATGACGCAGGTGAAGCCATGACCTCATCCCAAATAAGCCCGTAAAATGCTCCTTTTGCCAATCGGACAAAGGCTAAATCCGGTTCCAGTGGAAGTGCGTCAACCCCTGTGGAAAATAGTCTTTTAATCCGTTATTTTTCGAAAATATGCGTTTTAATCAGAATAAAACCTGTCAAAATAGCGGGCTTACAGCAGCCCCTTTATTTCGCTGGATAGGTAGCACGGTCGCGGGGAAAAGAAGGGGTGTTTTGAGGCTCGGTCTTGATCCTCTCCGATTGTCTCTTGCAAAGATTTTGCATGGTTCCGTTTCAACCTGACTGTTTTCGCCAATTCCTTTTTGATCCACTAAACGTGAAAACGCCAATCCAATTTTGATCCACCTGAAGACGAGTTCCACCCATACCAAGATCAAACAAGGTGGGACGTGAGGTGAAGAACATGACAGATATACGCCA
>JAUSBW010000160.1 GCA_030651815.1 Methanoregula sp. | reverse complement strand
CAGATCTTTAGGTAATGATCCATCCGTTCCCACCAATTTTTCAATAAATGACGTACAGTTCTCCTATTTAGCCATTCGACTAATGCAAGGGAATTTATCTTCGTCCGAGATTTTTGATATGCTGGAGGATATGGGACAACCAGTTCGGCGGGATTCGTTGGAACGCATCGGCATTACCTACGATATTGGAAAAAAAACGTTCTCTATCTCCCTATTTTATCCGAAGAACTCAAAAAAGTCTACGATGATTGCCCCGTCTGCAAAAAAAGACTCATCGTTAAACGAAACGACAAAAGAATAGTTAAAACATTGTCTGGTGAGGTGCAATTCAGTATACGTTTTCGACACTGTAAAGAACATGGTACATTCGATGAACCTTTGATATCCATAGTTAATCGGATATGTCCTGCTGGTCGCAGCTTCGACACTAAAATAATGGTTGCTATTGGCATTTTGCGATGGTCTTTCAACTATCAACGAGAAGAGATCAAAAATATTCTTTTTTCAAGGGGAATTTCCATCTCAACGGGTGAGATCTCTAATCTGTCTGAAGAATTTCTGATAAGATTTTACGCTTTTCACAAAAGACATATCCCTCAAATGAAAGCCATTTTTGAAAAAAACGGGGGCATACGGCTTCACCTGGATGGAACTGGTGAAGCAGGTAACGAAATTGTTTTTATGGCGAAAGAAGGCGCGACGGGAATTACCTTGGATGCACAAACCATTACAACAGAAAACAAAAAATATGTAAAAACGTTTCTGCAAGCGCTGAAATTGTTATACGGAACTCCAATAGTTATTGTCAGAGATATGAGCACCCAGATTAGGGATGCTGCAACAGACATTTTCCCCGGGGTGATGCAGCAAATATGTCACTACCATTTCGTTAAAAATCTTGGGACCCTTCTTTTTAAAACTAAATACGCAGCATTCAGAAAAAACGTTGTGAGTAAGCGAATTTTGAGCCAACTCAAACAAACGAAAGCCGACATTTGCAAGATCGTATCCAGAGATACTGAAAACATTTTGGTCGTAGCAGAACGCAAATGGATCATTCTTGCAATAGAGCATCTCCTTATTTGCCGTGAACGGAGCTCGAATTACCCGTTTGTTCTTCCATACCTCGAAATCATGGACAGAATTTCAGTGGTAAAACGTTTGAACAGCCGAATTTATGAGTGGAATTTATCCCATAATCTGGATTGTCAGGAAATAATTGAATTTTCTGATAAACTCGAAGCCATTACCAGTAGTGCAAATGTAAACGTCCAATATGCCAACATCAAAAAGATATGGAGCTGGTTTGAAAAAGTAAGGACAATTCTGCGTGTTGGCAGGCACCTGAGTCAAAATGGTTGTGAGACGAAAACTCCAAGCAATGCTCAAAAAATGAAAGAAGATCTGATGGCTGCCCTTTCCGATATTGATAATGAAAGTGCTGCAAGGGGAAAAAAACTCTCCCAGGCAGCTAAACAGATGACGAAAAATTGCAGAAAACATGCAGATGAGCTTTTTGTAGAAGTGATAGATCATTCGGGAAATGTAGTGGAAATTGTTCGGGACAATAATCTAGAAGAACGAGGTCACAGATGGAGCAGGATGCATATACGACGAAGGACTGGAAGAACGAGAACAACAAACGAAATGGCTCATTACGGTGCGCTAACTGCGATTTTTTCAAATATGGAAAATGAAACATATGTGAAAGAAGTTTTGCCGGATGTTAAAGACTTTATTCGGGAGATGCAGGACATTACTCGAGAAGAAATTTGTAAATCACGGAGCCTGATAAAACCCTATGCAAGCAAAGAGATGATACGCTCTGATGTAAAAAGGGCTGAGGTTTTAGAGAAATTTGTAACCTCACTCGAAGATGGTTCTTCTGTTGAAGATTGGTTTTTAAAACTTGAATCATCTAACCCTATAATGACGCCATAG
>JAUSBW010000157.1 GCA_030651815.1 Methanoregula sp. | reverse complement strand
GATAGTGTAAACAATTTACTGTAAATTCGATAACGCCCTGATCTCTAATTCAAAACAACAACTGGAGATCAGAGCAATGCAACTAAGCGACTTTATCCAAGATTATCTTAGCGATAAGGATGAGGGTTTGAAAGCATTCGTCACCTTTTTCCTGAATCTTGTAATGCAGCATGAAGCCGAACAACAAGCCGGAGCTGGACGGTATCAAAGGACAGAATCACGGACGGCTCATAGAAATGGCAGTAAACCGAGAACCTTACTAACAAAACTCGGTGAACTAACTCTGGAAAAGCCAGAATTTCGGGAGAAATCGTTTGAAACGGTCGTATTTGAAAAATATAGCCGGGTGGAAAAAGCACTAATCAATGCGATCCTTGAATCGTATATCCAGGGAGTATCAACCCGAAAGGTTCGCCATATTATGGAAAAAATGGGCATCAAAGGTGTTTCAGCAGAAACGGTATCGCATCTCGGAAAAGCCCTTGATGAACAAGTGAATGAATTTCTCAGCCGCCCGATTGAACAACCGATTGTGTATCTCATTGTTGATGCTGTGTATGTCAAGGTCCGGCATCATTGCCGGTGTGTGAACACGGCAGTTCTGATCATTGCTGGTGTCCGTGAAGATGGGTACCGCGAGATCCTTGGGATTCATGCTGCGGACAGTGAGAATGAAGGATTTTGGTTATCCCTTTTTGAAGAGCTGAAAGACCGGGGATTACACGGAGTCCAACTGGTGATATCCGATGGCCACAAAGGAATCCAAAACGCGGTTAAAACCTCATTCCTCGGTGCAAGTTGGCAGATGTGCCAAGTGCATTTTCTGCGCGCGATTCTCCGTAATATCCCGAGAAAACATCAGCCTGAAGTCTCATTTTTAGTGAAATCTGCGTTAAACGGAAATGAAGACCGGTTGTCCGAGGTTGCTGAAAAACTCGAACGTATGGGATTTCAGAAGGCCGCAGATACAGTTGAACTGTTTATGTTTGATGTCGGTAACTACCGTGATTTTCCGATCGAACATTGGAAACGGATCAGGACTTCGAACATGGTCGAACGGGTGAACGCTGAAATTAAACGGAGAACTAAAGTCGTTACAGTATTTCCAAGTCGTGGATCGCTCCTGCGTCTCGTCGGGTCGATCCTCATCGACATAAATGAAGATTGGGTTACGGGTAACCGATATCTCAATATGGCGGAATTTCTCGATAAACAGATTTTTGATACGGAATCAAAGTTTTGTTCATCGGCTGAATCCACGGTTGTATCGATTGCGGATCATTAACTTTACACATTGAACGGTTCGGAGGAGGGACAAGCCTCCCCCTCACAATAGGAGGGATTACTCCCAAGGTTGCTTGTTGAGCGGAGCTGGCTATTTGTTGTCAGCAACCCGGTTTTGTAATCGTGGGGATTGTCCTGGGGCCTCAACGATTTAGATCTTTTTCGGCTCTTCAGCGAAAAGAGTGGGTAAATTTATTGCATAGGCATCATGCTGATTGAGGGCATACGCCTCCATAACCCCTATTAGGATGAACGCCGCCGCCCCCGAAGGGACGCCCCCGCGGCGGTTTTAGTGACTGAAATGTTGAAACCGTCTTGCCTCACCGTGCCTCGGAGAGGCCCTGAGGCGGGGGAACATCACAAACAAATTTTTGATAACAGGTCTTACCCACACGGATCATTGAAGAACCTCTTTTTCGGATTGTTTCGATGGGTTTATACGTTACTGATCAGTTACATTTGATCAATTAGAGTCAGGGTTGTTCAATTTACAGTTGAATCTTTACACTACC
>JAUSBW010000156.1 GCA_030651815.1 Methanoregula sp. | reverse complement strand
GCGGCTCATGAGGTAGACATGGGGGGTGTCGATTGATAGTAAAACATCAATCAGAAAATAAGCAATTGTTTATACGCATTGATGACATTGAAAACTCATAAAAGAATAATTATGATTTCCTCTCGAACTGAATTACACGCCTTAATGGAGAAATCAATTAATTCAAATCTCCAATCGATGGAAGAAAAAGGCGAGTATTCGGAATATGCAGTAAAAACCAATATCATCGAGGCAAATTGCGCTATTACGGATATTCCTACAGTTTTTTCAGATTATAAAATTCAATTGAAGCCAACACAAGATAAGTTCCTTTATGTTATGATCGTACAGAAGGGTTCTGAAGTATTCACACTCTATGTTGATACATTCTTAACTCGATTCTGGAAAATTTACAATATTGAAGAAAGTAGTACGATGAATAAATTCATTGAGCAATTCACGAATAATCTTTTAAAAATTGATTCGCTTTGGATGCCGCACCAGATGCTCAATGAATTAGAGAATTTATACACAAATATTGGTTTTTCGATAAAATTTAAACAAGAAGTGTTGGAGGAGTCGGATCTATCAGAAAATGATATTTCACAACTGACAATGCGACTTTGGTCAAAAGGATCAAATCCCGCTAAAGCAATTGTAAAATTGCTGGAAGAAAATGACTATCCTACAACCAAGACATCAACGAGATTGCTAAATCTTGAAGGTTCCACTATAAAATTTTTAGATGAAGTCTTTTTTGACGGAAAGGTGACCGTCAGTAAAGGAACAGACATTGAAGAACATATTCAATTTGTTGACCATATTATCGATAAATACTCTGATAGGATGAATCGAATCGAAGAAAATAGGATGTATCTCGAATCAACTCCATCAGGGTTTAAAAATTATGGATATCCTTTTGAGATAAAATTTTCAAAATCGCAAAAAATTGAAAAAATATCAAATAAGCTAATCAATTCCACGAAACCCTTCAGATTATGGGGAATAATTCACGATAAAGAAGATAATTTTCTAAGAGTTGCCGGGGTTGATACACATACCGGTGATAAATTCAATATGGATATCATGACGGATTACATCAGAATTTATCTTCCAAAAAATGCTTGTGGGAATGTAATATTTAGGTTATTTACTAATTTACAACATTCATTCGATCCAGGGGTGACGATCAGTGACGAACATGGACATCTCTTTTGATCATCTTGACATTGTGAATTCAGTTCTGAGTCTCGCTTATAACTTAGAGTCATATCCAAATCATCTTTTCAGAGCAGGATATACAATTTCACGAATAGAACCGCGTTTCAATGTTAAAGGGACATTGAATCCAGATATTTTATTCACTTCTTCAAATCGAGGATTGTTTTGCGAGTGTAAAAGTGGTGAGCAGTTCATTGGTTCGAATCTACATAGATATTCAGAGATTACGACAAGAAATTTAATCGAAAAAGGAATTGATATTTCAACAGAACCGTTTACGCTCGATGTTGGAATATTTGGAAAACGGAATCTCGAATTATTGAAGGATCGATTGACAGAAGAGGGAATTAAATATCCTCAAGTGATCATCGATGATATTATTCAAAAGCGATATGGGGATGATTTCAAAGATACTAATCTTAAAACTCTTTTCAATGAACTGTTTACCATTAATGGTCAACCAATGAATATTCTGAAATTTTCAGTAGAAAGCCCTGATAAAAAAATGGCCCCATATATTTTCAATTCATTGATCGGTTGGTCAATTAGAGGTCGCAAAACATTTACCCCAAGGGAGTTAGCAGAAGATGCAATAGAGACTCTTTGGGATAGTATGGACGCAAAACTTCAACAAGAATTGATGAAAAAAGTAAAAAATTTTCTAAGGTATTGCACCTCTCGAGAATTGGGTCCATATTTAAAGCATCGTGATGATACTTGGACGATCGAAATTAATGACCACTGGAAAAGTCGAAAAAGATTTAGTGATGACTGTGATGCATTAATCGAAAATTTGAAGCAAACTTCAATTTGGGCTTTTTTGACAAACGATATCGAAGATTAGTGTCAATGGCGGAATGAAAGTGTATGACCGGTGATCTGTGTCTGCATTTTTCACACCGCTTTTCGACACATTTAAATCAGTGGGGCACCCGCGTCCAACCCGTCTATGAGTGTCATGTGCACATGATAGGAACGACGGGGATTATCCCCCGGACCGCCCACCCAGGAGTCCCGCCCACCACACCGAGAGCGGGAGCCATTGGGTCCGGCTACCATGAAGATCGGTCGGTCATGTTCTCTCGTCCTCGCTGATGCTCCGGCTCGCTTCACATCACCTCCCTTGTTTTCCCGGAGTTGTCCTGTTGAGATGCAGTACGCCCACGGCTTGTCGCGTTGCTCTGTCGCCGTCGGCTGCTCCAGCACGCTCCTCACACCATGCTTCGCATCGTGTTCGTCACTGTTGATCGTACTCATGACTAACGCTCAGTGACTCGTCCGCACGACGCATCAGGGGCTCGGACTCACCGCTGATGCGGTTCGTTACCTTCGCACCCTGAAGCGGTGCTCCCTCGGGCCGCTGGGCCGGGACAGGATAGCCCCCTTATGGGGGCACGGGCTTCTTGTACGGGCGGGGGACAAAGCGACGGTTACAGGGCGCGTCAGCGACCTGTCGATCGCTTTGTCGGGTGGGTAAACCAATACAAATTACATTTTCCGATCAACCGCATCCAGTCACCCGGTCCGGGTGGGAGGATGCGAGCCGGAACACGGCGACCTTCGCCGTGTCGCGTGAGCATCGGGCGGGCCAGGGAAGATCAGGACGGCACAACAGGACAGGCATACGTCAGCGGTGTCCGGGCGGGAAGAAGGCGAGCCGGGCACGGGACCGCATCAGCGGGCCTGTCGCACGAGCCTACAGGGAGGGCCAACCATTGCCAAAAAAGATAATGCCGGACGTCGATATTGTACCAACCCGGCAGGGCTCTTGAGGAGTCATGGTGTCTCTGTCGGGCCACCGTTTATCCACAACGAAAAATGATTTTTTTCTTCGTCTTGTGCAGCCACCATACAAAAAATTTCCACATTCCCCCAATGGATATTCGATTTTTGCGATGCTCCCAGAGTTTGCGCCTGCTGATCATGGGATATATCAGTACTCCGATGCGGGGATCCTGCTCGGCAGCGGATCTGATATCCATGCGATCGCGTCCAGCCTTTGCCTCTCTGCCACCAGATTATCCAATCCCTCCCACGCTGCCCGGGCTTTCCACGATGCGATGATCTCATTGTGCCTGATGCGGAGATCCTGGGCGTCGGCCTGAAGCATAAAGGCCCGGCGTTCCTTATCATTTATGGCGATTTCGATGCGTTCGAGTTCTTCGAGAACTTTTACCGGCATGGCATCAAAAATAGTATTCATGCCGTCACACCTTCCGCGGGATCTGTCCCGGTGGCGCTGGCAGCGACCGGGGCCGAGACCCCGATCATAAAATCCGCTGCCTTCTCTGCCCGGCCTGCTGCATACATCACAAGATCGGCATCGGCCTTGATCGCTGTTGCCCAGTTCTGGAGATAGGCTGCCTGATTCTGGACTACTGCAGATGAATCGATGCCGGTGAGAGCTGCCAGGTAAGCACTCCCGATCTCGGCGACCAGTTCCTCGCGTCCGTAAGTGTCAGAACCAAAGCAGACCGGATCGGTCCGCTTGAAACGTTCGAGCCGTGGCCCTGTGGAATGAACGCACTCGTGAAATATTGTTGCATAATAGTGCTCAGACGTTCTGAACTGGCCAATATCCGGGCAAGTGATAATATCTGATTGTGGGAGGAACGCGGCCCGCTCTCCCGTTGTGATTTTTATTGTATGCCGCTCCGTATAGTCGTGAATGACTGCATCGCATCCGAGAAGGTGAACGTTTTCCTTCACATCGGGGAGTTTGTATCCCTGCTCTATGTAATTGGTTTGTGCGACGTTGAACACAACAAAAGCCTTCAGGAACCGGATTTGTTTTTTCTTCTCCGTCTCCTTGCCGTTCTTATCGGTCTTCGTCTCGGTCTTCACGGTCCGCCCAGCGTAGATAATTCCGTGGCCGCGCTCGCTCTTCTGGACCTGTAATCCTGCGGCGAGATACTGGCGATAGGTCGCCCAAAAAGGGAGGGGATAGGGACTGAGTCCAAGAATCAACCGGTTAAGCCCGGTATATGACCTACCGCTGAAAAGATTTCGCGGGCCGTTTTCGGTCCATGGTTTCAGCCAGGGGATTTTTCCTTCAGAGAGCGCTTTTATGATCCGCTCGTTGATCTGCGCTTTTACGTCAGCGGCCTTCATGCTGTTACCTCTGCCGGTTTGGGGGTCGCGGTCGCGGGCTGCACGTGGCACATCATCGAGACATTAGCATATTTTCGTTCCCCCTTGAGCATCCCTTTTATCTGAGCGAGCGGGGAGACGAACTGCACATCATTGATCGTTATCATCACCGCTTTACCGGACCGGGTGATCCATGCCTTCCCGATCGGTGCCGCGTCCGTATTCTTCATTACGTCGGATATGTCATAGACCGGTGCGGGCCAGTGTGCTTCGAGCCTGCGGACATCACTGACTGGGATGACTGCCTGCATTGTCTTGACATCGATACGGACCGAGCCTTTGTAGAGGCGGGCTGCCCCTATGTGCTCAAACTTTACTTCTGTGTTTGTTGTTGGAGTCATGGTGTATTTCACCATACACTCATCGACGTTAGCGCATATAAGTCTCCGCCGTGCGCAGTGTGAAAGTGAAAGCGGTGCGCTGTCCGATTTGCAAAATAAAGATTTTGCGTAGAATTTTGTTTTCGCTTGGCCCGCCCAGGCACACAGCGCGACAGGCCGCTGATGCGTCCCGTAACCGCGCCGTGTAGCCATGACCCGCCCACGCTGCAGGAAATTTTTATGTTGTTCTGTTGGTATGAGACCTGTAAAAGCAATGACCCGCCCAGCGCTCACGCGACACGGCGAAGGTCGCCGTGTTTCGGCTCGCGCCTTCCCTCCCAAACCGGGTCCGTCTCTCCGGTTGATTCTAAAAATGAAATTTGCTCAGGCTGTACCCACCCGACAAAGCGATCGACAGGTCGCTGATACGCCCTGTAACCGTCGCTTTGTCCCCCGCCCGGACCCGGGTTTTGCCTGCGAAGCAGGGGCATCCTAGTGGACTGCCCGCCCTTGGGCGTACTGCATCTCAACAGGACAACTCCGGGAAAACAAGGGAGGTGATGTGATGCGAATCGGAGTGAAGTGAGCGAGTAGCGAACGAAACGCAGATGAGTGAACATGACCGACCGATCTTCATTTCAACAAAATAGTTTTCGTCGGAGGAGCCCGCGCGACGTCGAGCAATAATCCCGTTAAGCATAGTTTCATCCGTAAATTTTGCAGAGGTTGCATGCAATCACGCTCGGATCGCCGCCTGCTTCGCATGCTTCGCAACCGGCTTGTCTTGTTGTAAAGATCAGTTACGTCGGTATATGCGATTAGAGAGATACATTTTTCTGTTTAAAAGGACTATTAGGAAAAGGAGAGGAATTAGGGTCGCAAAAGCAATTTAGACCTTAACCAGCGGTTAGAACGCCCCGGCCGGGATTTGGGATCTCACACTGCTGGATTGTGACAACCGGGAAAATCTTGCATGGATTGGAGGGGGATTCTTTTGTTCCCATCAGTGCCGGGGCGTATGCCATTACCTATTCTTGCTTCCGGGGTAGGGTATGAAAAACACCTTTT
>JAUSBW010000152.1 GCA_030651815.1 Methanoregula sp. | reverse complement strand
ATCAACTCGACAATTACTATGATCTTATCACCGGTATTTAAACTGCTAGCCCCGGGGCGTGAAAGTAATTGACTAAGGGGTTCGATTCATCCCGCGACTAAAGTCACGGGTTTTTTCGACCCCTTAACCCATGATCATAAGGAAAACTGATTTTAATGGTAATGTAAAGATTGGGTGGAAATATATTGCCACCAGCGATCAAAACCATAAAGATTATAATGGGGTGGAAAGCAAGCGCTTATTAGTGAATGAGTTATAAATAAACTTAGTTTGAGTGCTGTTTTGGCTCAAACATTCCCTTTCGTGTTTCACAAGGGACAGTCCGTTATTCAAATGGAGTGTTATTATGAATCTTAGACAGCCAAATGCGAATGAAGCAACCGGGACGGTGAACCGCTCACGGGATGTAGCTCCGTGTTCAGGTATCTGTACCCGGTGCATAGACGGATGCAAAGGCAGCTGCGAGATCTGGTTATCCTCGTTCAGGGGAAGGGAAGTTCTCTATCCCGGCCCGTTTGGGGAGATCACTGCAGGTGCTGACAAGAATTACCCGATTGATTATTCCCACCTCAACATCCAGGGATATGCGGTTGGTGCAAACGGACTTCCTGATGGAGTCGAAGCTGGCCCGGACACTGCGATCTTCTCAGATGTGAACACTGAGACCGAATATGGCTGGGACAAAAAAGTAAAGATGCGCCTGCCAATTTTCACGGGCGCTCTTGGCTCTACTGAAATTGCACGGGCAAACTGGGAACATTTTGCCATCGGTGCAGCAATCTCCGGTATCACGCTTGTCTGTGGTGAAAACGTCTGCGGTATTGATCCGGGCTTAAAACGCGATAACAAGGGTAAAGTTATTGAATCTCCCGAGATGGACCGCCGCATTAATGTGTACAGGAAATTCCACGATGGTTTTGGAGAGATCCTTGTCCAGATGAATGTTGAAGACACCCGGCTTGGAACCGCGGAATATGTCGCCAGCAAACACAACCTGGACACGATCGAACTCAAGTGGGGACAGGGTGCCAAGTGTATCGGCGGCGAGATCAAGGTCAAGTCTCTTGAGCGGGCAATCGAGCTCAAGAAGCGGGGCTATATTGTTCTGCCCGACCCGACTCTCAAGGAGAACCAGGCTGCATTCAAGGCAGGGGCGATCAAGGAATTCGAGCGCCACTCCCGGCTTGGTTTTGTTACCAAGGAAGGGTTCTTAGAAGAGGTTGACCGTCTGCGTGACATCGGGTTCAAGCGCGTTACCTTAAAGACCGGCGCGTACTCCATGGTTGAACTGGCAATGGCTCTCCGCTACAGCTCCGAAGCAAAAATCGACCTGCTCACGATTGACGGTGCACCCGGTGGTACCGGTATGAGCCCGTGGCCGATGATGAACGAATGGGGTATTCCCTCGTTTTACCTGCAGTCACTCGCTTATGAATTCGCCTGCAAGCTCGATAAGAAGGGTTTCCGTGTACCTGATCTTGCAATGGCCGGCGGTTTCTCAGATGAACCCGGCGCATTCAAGGCACTTGCCATGGGAAGCCCGTATTTCAAGGCGGTCTGCATGGGCCGTGGTCTCATGATCCCCGGCATGGTGGGTAAGAATATCGAGAAGTGGATCAAAGAAGGCGATCTGCCCAAGTCCGTTTCCAAGTACGGCAACAATGTCGAAGAGATCTTTGTCTGCTACGAGGAGCTCAAGGAGAAATTCGGTACCCGTATGAAAGAGATTCCCATGGGTGCAGTCGGTATCTACACCTATGCCCAGAAGTTCAGGACCGGTCTCCAGCAGATCATGGCAGGCAGCAGGAACTTCCGGCTCTCGACCATGTCCCGCGATGACTTAATGGCACTTACTGAGGATTCAGCGAAGGTCTCTAAAATCAAGTACGTCATGGAAGCACGTCACGACGAGGCAATGGGCCAGCTGCTCGACTAAAACGCTGGCATAAACGTTCGTTTAAGTCTGCTCCGGGGAATTATCCCCGGTATTTTTTTTATTATTCCGGGCAAGCCCGTAGTATACCCTTTTTATGTAGTGCCCTTTCAAAATAATCGCGTGAACCGGCAGATCAAAATACTAAAAGAGATGTTATTATTTCCTTACCTGTTCCTTTATGGAAAAAGTATCGAGCACCTGAAGAGTAATCCTCGTGCCGAGTGACGGCTGGATCGCTTCTAACCAGAGGAAGAATCCCACCTTGGGCGGTGTCGGGCGTTCGAATTTGAAATGCCCGTCTTTTACCTGCACCATTTTGTGGTACTCTTTCTTCTGCTTTGATCGCAGGTAAATGATCAGCTCAAATCCGGGAAGATTGGTGGCGATGATCGCTTTTGAATAATATTTTGAAAATTCTTCATATCCGATCTTCTTTCCTTTCACCGAAAGTCCGTAGGAATCGCAGAGAGCTTTTATTGCCGGGGGAAATAATCCGCCGTATAATACTTTTTTAACGATCTGCCCGGTCTGGCTTGTTAACTCCATGTTTTTCTTCCCGCCCGTTCTTGCGATCTCAGTAAAAAACTGGTTGCGCACTTCATCGTGATACTGTTTGTAATCAAACGGGTTTTTTGTCGGGATGTCTGTTGCCCGAATCAGTTTTGGGTGATTGTCGGGATTGTTATAGAGGATGCGGGGGCGGTAATGTTTCACCAGAGATTTGATCTGCTCGCACGAGCTGGTGTTGATGATCGCATTCGTCTTGTCCTTTGCCAGCCGTTTGACTACTGAATAGTTGGAAAGGTCAAATGAGGAGACTAAAAGGAATGGGGTAACCTTCTGGTTGTAGATGTAACCAAGGAGTTTTTTCTTAAATTCAATCTCCTGTTCAAATTCTTTTAAGTCAGCAGGAGATGTGACCACTTCAGCAAATGCAATATGGTTGTCCGAATTGACAAGGAGCAGGTCAAATTCCGCAAGATCCTGACCGTTACCCCTGACGGTAATGTCTCCATATTTCGAATAAAAAATACCGTTCTGACCGAGCTGGACACTCTCACGCTGCTGTGGAGCATCAGCACCTTTCATTGCGAGGTATTTTATCCGGTCTGAGTTTTTGGAGATCTCTAAAAACATCTCGTACACGATTGCTTCGAACCAGCGTCCCTCAGCAGTTCGCATCGGCTCAATGTCCGGAGAGAACAATTTTTTCCGTTCGACCTTATTCATGTGCCGCGTGGCGTTGAGGGCGATTTTGGCATTCGGCTTGAAATTTTTAAAATTTAAATTCAGCCACTGGATCATAATTGCATATTAGATCGTTGCCATTATACTAAATAACAATCTGCTATGAAACTTCACAAAGAGAGACTTTCCTGTTTCAGATTGTACAGATGTCGAGAAAATCGCATGGTATGAACAAGAACAAAAAATGGGTATCCATTATTGGATTGATCGTTTTCGTTGACCGGGTGGAGCTGTAAAAAAAATGGCATCAGATTTTCAGAGATTTTTTTTATGACTCCGTTTCTCCGGTTCGGATCCTGATCGATTTCCCGACTGGCAGGATAAAGATCTTGCCATCACCAATCTTTCCGGTACGGGCTGAATCGGTAATGATGGTGATGAGCATGTCGACATCCGTGTCCCGGACAACGATCTCCAACTGAATCTTTGGCAGGAGATCAACGATATATTGGCCCCCCCGGTATTCCAGAGTAATTCCCTTCTGTTCGCCCCGGCCTTTGACCTCAGTGATGGTCATACCGTTGAAGCCTTTATCTTCAAGTGCTTTTTTTACGAACTCGAATCGTTCCGGTTTTATTATTGCTTTTATCATTTTCATGTTGCATCCTCCCTATCAGCAGCGCTCCCCATGCTGGGATATGTCAAGACCGACATACTCTTCTTCCTCAGTGACTCGCAGTCCGATGGTTTTGTCGACAATTACTGCGAGGATGCAGGTGACGACAAACGCGTAGATGACCGCAGCGAATGCACCTGCCGCGTTGGCAACGAACTGATGGACGTTCCCTTCAAGCAGTCCGGATGCTCCGTTAACTGCTGCTACGGCAAAGATACCTGTTGCGAGCGCTCCCCAGAGGCCGCCAATACCATGAATCGCCCATGCATCGAGACTCTCATCGAGACCTTTTCTGATGCGAAAGAGCAGCATGCCATAGCAGATCACTCCGCCAGTCGCTCCTATGAGGAGTGCTGCCATCGGGGTCACATACCCGGCAGCCGGTGTGATTGCGACAAGACCCGCCACAGCTCCGCTGACAAATCCAAGCGAACCGGGTTTTCCGTGAATCCAGCTGACCAGTAGCCAGGCCATTGCACCTGCTGCTGCTGCGGTGTTTGTGGTTACAAGTGCCTGGGCCGCAAGACCATTTGCTCCGAGTGTGCTACCGGCGTTAAACCCGAACCAGCCGAACCAGAGGAGGGCCGCGCCAAGAATCGTCAACGGGATGTTGTTCGGTTCCATGGAATACTTGCCAAAGCCGACCCGTTTTCCTATGACCAATGCCAGAGCAAGCGCGGCAAACCCTGAGATGATGTGCACAACTGTTCCCCCGGCAAAGTCAAGCGCACCGAACTGTGCAGCCCAACCTCCGCCCCACACCCAGTGAGCGAGCGGGTCATAGACGATTGTTGTCCAGAGGAGAGCAAACACAAGGTATGCACTGAACTTAACACGTTCTGCGATACCTGAGGTAACAATTGCCATTGCTACCGTTGCGAACACGAGTTGGAATACCATGTACAGCAGTCCGGGTATTGCGGTGCTGCAGGGGCCGGGGTCCATTCCCACATTGTTGAGCCCGAGGTATTGCAGGTTGCCGATAAACCCGTTGAGGGAGTTGGCCGGATCATTTCCAAACACCAGTGAGTAACCTATCACTACCCACTGGATACTCACGAGGGCAAAGGCCACAAACGACAGGGTGATCATGGAGATCAGATTTTTCCTGCGCACGAGCCCCCCATAGAAGAATCCCACGCCCGGCGTCATGATCATCACGAGCGCTGTTGAAGTGAGGATCCATGCAGTTGCTCCAGTATCTATTGCCATTCATTTCACCTTCATCAGTTTTGCATTGCGAGTTCTGGTTCTTAACTCATTTTCCGGGCACGAGTGGATCAGGAAGGCGACTTTTGCCGGTATCCAATGCCGGATTTTAAGTCTGGGGGAATGGTATCTGGTCAAATCGCGGGTTCTTAATCCTGCTCTTTTCGTGAGTCTGTTTTTTAGAGTTATACAATTGATAGAAGGAAGTTGCATTCCTATATTTATAAATATTATGTAATACAAAAAATTCACACAGAGATTCGAAAGTTATTTTTTATTGTTTGCCGGTATGAAAAAACGCGCAGGATAATCATGAGTTACCATTTGCCGGGATCACATGTAAGGATGCAAAAAATTTCTTACGGATGAATTGCGTGTTTTCGCCAATTCCTTTTTGATCCACTAAATGAAGAAACGCCACTCCAACCTTCACAAAAAGCAGGAGCCCGCTAAATTCTCTGAAAAAAACAATTCGTGGATTTTTTTTTTGCCTTCGCGAGTTTTTTTGTTCGGAGGATGAGAACCGTATTCTGGATTATTACCGGGCTTCCCGCGTTATGGGAAATATCCTCGTGTCACTCCAAAGGATTCTTGTAGCGATCCGGCGAACTATTTCCCAGTCATTTCTAAAAGCGTTTTTATGGTACCTGCAATGAACAAAACTGATGAACTCTTAAAAAAATACTGGGGCTATTCAGAGTTCTTACCCCACCAGAAGGAGATCATCGAGTCCATCTTAAACGGCAACGACACGATAGCGATCATGGCAACCGGTGGCGGAAAGTCACTCTGCTACCAGTTACCCTCCCTGTACCTTGGGGGTCTCACTGTCGTTATCTCACCGCTGATATCGCTCATGAAGGATCAGGTCGATGATCTTAATACCCGGGGAATACCTGCTGCTGCCTACAACAGTTCTCTTGATTACCGGGATCGGACCCGGATTGAGAGCGAGTTGAAAGACGGGAGTCTCCGCTTGCTGTTCATCTCACCGGAAAAATGTATGCAGCCCAATTTCCTGGAATCCTTAAAGGCATCCCCAATTCATCTCATTGCGATTGATGAAGCGCACTGCATATCAGAGTGGGGCCACAACTTCCGGCCTGAATACCGGCAGCTGGCCCAATTAAAAATGACGTTTCCGGCAGTTCCGCTTGTAGCATTAACCGCGACTGCAATTCCCGAAGTGCGCAGAGATATCTGCGAGCAGCTCGGGTTATCACAGGCCCGGGAATTTATCGGCAGCTTCAACCGGAAAAATCTCCAGTACCGGATCATACCAAAGAAAAACCCGATGGTCTTTCTTGCACATTATATCGGCCAGCACCGTTCCGATTCCGGCATCATCTACTGCCTCAGCAAGAAAGAGACCGAAGAGATTGCATCTGATCTCCAGAAACGCGGGTTCAAGGCACTGGCCTATCATGCCGGGCTTTCAAAACCGGTGCGCGAAAAGGTCCAGGACGCGTTCATTCACGATACGATAAATATCGTCTGCGCTACCGTTGCGTTTGGCATGGGCATCGATAAATCCGATGTCCGGTATGTCATTCACTACGACCTGCCAAAGACCGTGGAATCCTATTACCAGGAGACCGGCCGGGCAGGGCGTGATGGTCAGTACAGTGAATGCATACTCCTGTACAGCCGGGGAGATTACACCCGGGTCCGCTCTATGCTTGAGCATGACGATGCCGGAGAGCGGAATATCAGGATAGCACTCAAAAAACTTCAGGATATGACGGAGTATTGTGAAACCACTACCTGCCGTCGGAAGTACCTGCTCAATTATTTTGGTGAGGAATATACTGAAGAGAATTGTGCATCGTGCGACAACTGCGATCACCCGCCCGATATGATCGATGGAACAGAACCGGCAACGTTGATTGTCGGGTGCGTAAAGCAGTTGTCCTCGCGCTTCGGCATCGAACTGATTTCTGATGTACTCCGCGGTTCAAAGAGCACAAAAATCCAGGATTACCATCTGGACATTCTGTCAGCGTATGGTTCCGGGAAAAAGTACAGCAAGGCCCAGTACCGGACATGGATCAACGAGCTGGTCCGTCAGGGATACCTGGACCGGGCGGGGGACAAGTACCCGGTAATCTGCTGTACGGAAAAGAGCGAAGAACTGTTCAGGGGAAGAGCGCGTGTGATGCTTACGGTTCCCGATCGCGAAACTGCAAAACGTCCGGCACCCGCTGCCATAGTGAGTGCGAGTGCAGATGATGCAGCACTGTTCCTGCGCCTGAAATCCCTGCGCAAGGCGATCGCAGACCGAAACGGTTTGCCGTCCTATATGATCTTCCCGGACAAGAGTCTTCACGAGATGGCCAGTGCCCGGCCACGTGATCGTGAGAGTTTTTCCATGATTTCCGGTGTTGGTGAATTCAAGCTGGATAAGTATGGGCTGGAGTTTATGGAAGAGATCCGGAAAGGGTGAGGGAGAGCGGAGAGATAAAAGGGTGGATATCGTAAGAATTGCGGCTTTGCCTGGTCATTTCCAATGAGGAACGATGCAAGCCCACCATCCCCAAATTCTCCGACGTGATCGCAATATAAGGCAATAGCGGGCTTCCGGGAGCCTTTCCCTAAAAAACTTAAGTAAAATATGTGCCAAAAAAAGATGCCCGTAAAAGCCCGCTAATTTAACAGGTTTTATTCGGTGTAAAACGCTTCTTTTTCGAAAATAAACGATTTAATCGATATTTTTTAGAGAAGTTGACGCCACTCCAACGGGGCCGGAAAATGAGTGTTCCGGATTGGCAATCGGAGCCCGAAATGGGCTCAAAATAGATCATCTCCCATAGCATCAGGATCTGACCGACTCGTGCTCACGATCCGGTGCGGAGCATTCAGGGTACGCGAAAATAGGGTACTCGATAATGAGTTGGACTCCGCAGACTCCGGTTGATTTTTTTCTGCTCGGGAGAAATGCTCAAAAAACGTTGACGCTCTTGGGGATTCCGGCGCTTGTACCTCCATCCCCGCCGCGTGATGTATCCCCGGTCGTTGTTTTTTTGGTTTTAGTTAAAACTCCCTGATATCGACCTGTGTCACCGTAAGAATTACCGGTATTTCTTTGGTCTAAAATTCTCCCTCACGAGCTTTGCTGAACCACGTAAAGATTTCATTTTGCTCTAAACCACTACCGATCCTCGAAAAGAAATTACCTATGGAATCAATGAATTGTTCGAAAGAACCTTTTTCCACTCCTTTTTCTTGCGTTTCTATTATTTTCGACCCTGCTACAGTCCATATGGTGCTTGGCGCAAGATTTTTGTCTTCTGACAATTCTATCGAATATTCCCCGATGATAAATATCTGATCACCAACCTTGATCTCCATACCACGTTTCACCGGAATATTTTCCCCTCCCCTCAAAATATAATCCTCATTTCCTCCTGTGGCAATTATCGTCACCATCTTGAGTTGGCCAGATTCTAATGGAATGGTATACGTACGCTGTTGGAGTTTCGTTTGTGTGACCACCGTCTCTGCAACGTCCGGTTTTTCTGTGACGCCGGTTGCGGTGCCCCGCCTTATGACAAAACCATTACCCTCTGTTCCACCTCCAAGCGTCGACTCCGCGCGATCTGCAAATTTGACTTTGGCAAAAGCACCCGGGACAATGATGATGAGATCATCCTTGAGGAGTGTATCTCCGACTTTTGCTGGCTGCGGGGCGATCATGCCCCGGGTGATGCTCGTGATCGTTACTGACATCTCACCGGCATTCGGATCTGGCATGATGGAAGTAATCCTGCCAAGGACAGTATCGTCTGAATTAATGACTATGTCTTGTGCGGTGGTGTCTGCTGATGCTGGAATCATACAGAGAGCAACGGAGACGAAGAGGGCCATTACGATGAGGGTTGTGCGGTAAATACTCATATTTTGTAATTTACTGTTCACTATAAATAACCAAAGGCTTCGTTGAAACCCTTTGCTTAAACTCCATATATTGTCCCTTTCCTCAATAAGGGAAAAAGAAGCGAGTATTGTGAAAGGTTTCAACAGAACCTGACCTGACGTAAAAATATGCAGCCCGTAATGGACTCTAAATAGATCATCTCGCATGGCATCAGGATCTGGCAGACTCGTGCTCACGATCCGGTGCGGAGCATTCAGGGTACGCGAAAATAAAGTACACGAAAATGAGTTGGACACCGCAGACTACGGTTGATTTTTTGCTCTGGAGAAATGCTCAAAAAAATGTTGACGCTCTTGGGGATTCCGGCGCTTCGCGCCTCCACCCCCGTCGCGTGGGCATCCCCCATATTGAGACAGTACCACGGAAGGTTAGTGAACAAACCCCTGGAAAAAAGGGGTCAAGAGGATGTCCCCCTTGGGCTGCCTCCTCCTCCGGGGGAGAGAGAGGGTCATTCTCATAACCGAATTGACGCGATACTGCAAACCAGTTTTTGATTAGTATGCGGTGGCGATTTAAGCGGTATATGAGCTGAAATGCCCGTATTTTTTATGAGCCTGCTCAATTGGAAGGACATCTAAAATCTTCACGACTTTGTCCGTCTCGTACACCCGGTAAAATGCGGTCCAGGTTATCCCGATATGCAACCGGTACAGGATATATCCATCCTTGAGGCAGAACTTCTCCTTATCGTCCCGTTTCCCGGGATAAGGATTTTTATCAAGTGTGACCAGTTTTGCCCGGATAATTCTCCGGCTCTTCTCATCAAAACTATTGATCTTTGCGACCTGCTCCTGTTCGATGAACAGCGCAAAGGTCAAGTGCGGATCTCCGAGAAGGGGGCAAACGTACCTTCTTCCTCAATGCGCTGCATATCCCGGAAAAGACGTGCTTTTTTACGCTCCTCAATCATCTCTGAGAGGAGTTCGGTATACGTCTGGCCGGCAAGGCGCATCTCTGCAAGATCCTTCCAGACTGGTTCCGCCACCGGGATTCGCTTCACTGCGGACATGATCATATTGTAAGCATGGCCAACATGAAAAATATGATCACTCTGGCCATTATGGATCATGAGTAGGCACTACCTCCAAAAATCGCATGGCCATTCTCATGCAATACCCCAAACCAGTTTTTGCGCATGATTATCATGCGGTGGAGATTTCGCGGAATGGGGCGGGCGCTGACAATGGAAACGAAAATCTCCTTTCTTTTTCAGGACCCGGCTGTTTCAATAATATACCCCTTCCGCAATGGAGAGCCTCCCCTCCCCCATTACCCATCCCTGCGTATCGTTTGCGATCTCGAGAACGACGGTATCAGAGTAGCCATTACCCTGCCAGCCACCTTTCCAGATCATGTTGGTCCCCTGGACACTGACGCGGAGCGAGATCGACACCGGATGATCTGACGTATACCTGATATATACCGGGACCTTGTGGTTATACAAGTGGCCGTTGTTGGTCGGGGGGATTCCTACTCCAGTGGTGAATCCGCCGCCGGGAAAAAAGACAGGTTCATGGTCAATCGGGGAGCGGGTTTCGATTTCCGATGTGCTCGTTTCCATTACTCCGATAGAGACGGGCATGAGAATCGGTGTATCACTGGAATACTCGCGGCCGGGAACCAGGGTTATAGGGAGAACACTCACTCCCGGCTCGATCCGGATCGGGTACCCATGGTATTCAGGGACCATCCGGGCGGCCCTTATGGCGAGCATGGGGGTTCCGTTCTCGTGGACGATCGTAATATTCCAGTCCGGAGATACCCCATACGCAGTCCCGTTCAGAAGAGATCCGATGAAAAGCGGGGTATTGTTCAGTTCAGGGACGGGAATGAAAAGTGTCACGTTTTTGATCGTGGTGTCGTAGGAGAGATCGATTAAATAGGAATATGCATGCCGCTCGCTCTGACGGGCGCTCTGATCGAACTGGTAAAATGTCCAGACAAAAAACGCTAAGATAATGAGGACGAGAACGATGATGAGGATGTTCCGGGGTTTAATCGGTGAATTCATTGGTAACCGGGAATTGGGGGGAATGTATATAACATTGGTGATTTTGTTACATCCACCAAAAATCCGATCTGCGTTCGCTGAAAATTTTTCATGGAAACAAGTGTTTTACGTGCTTGTCCAGGAAAACGTCCGGTACCTTCTCCAGAAATTGCATGACCTTCCCGAAGCGCTGCAATACAACAAACCTTTTTTTGCACTTGATTATCATGCGGTGGAGATTTCGCGGAAGGGGAAGGGCGCTGATGACAGGAGCGAAAAGGTGGATACACAATCACCGAGGTTAAGGTGGGGGGAAAATTTGAGCGATTTTATTTTAGAAAACGGTGAGATGAAACCCATATTCGCCGGGCATGGTATCAGGTTACGGTTTGCCCGAAGCAGGGCGATGGCGGGTGGGTGATTTCTCCAGTTCTTTGAGAAGAGCGGAGATTTTCGGTTCGATTTCCGGGAGATCGTCAGTGATGACACTCCATACAATCGAATAATCGATTCGGAAATACCCGTGGATGATCTTATCCCGGAGTGCTGCCATATCCCGCCAGGGAATATCCTGGTGCTTCATTTTGATCGAATCAGGAACATTTTTAGAGGCATCTCCGATCACTTCAATCGCGATCCTCACCGCAAGCGCAAAATAATCATCGTGTATGAGATCATCGAATGTCTGGTCTTTCGCTATCTTCCCTAAAAAAAATTATCTCGTCAAGGATATGCCGGAGCCAGACCAGATCATCCTTCAATCCAGATCACCTCTGCCTCGATATAAGGGCGAATGTATTTGTCAATCCCTCCCACCGTGAGCAGATCAACTTTGCACCGGAACAGCGCTTCGAGATGGTCGGAAAGCTTAACAAAGTTGCGGAGGGTGGCATATCCCTGTGCAAAATCGACGAGCACATCCACGTCGCTCTTTGGAGTCTGTTCTCCGCGGACGGGACCGGGAACCCGGTGATATCCGTAGTATCCAGAATTACATCGCTCCCTATGGTACGCCCATCAATCGGGCCACATTTATTCCCCCTGCACCTAACCTCGTGATGGACACACTTACCAACTGGGAGAATTATCTGCATACCGACGAAAAGGATCCGCTCGTACAACTTGCGGTGCTCAAGGCGCAGTTCGAACTCATTCACCCATTCCGCGACGGGAACGGAAGGATCGGACGGATGCTGGTCCCTATCATCCTCTACAACAAGGGTATCCTTTCCACACCGATGTTCTACATCAGTTCGTACCTGGAGCATCACCGGGCTGAATATTACAACAGGCTTCTCGCAGTCTCCCGTGACGATGACTGGGACGGCTGGATCGCATTTTTCCTGCAGGCCCTTATCGAGCAGGCAACCGAAAACAACCAGAAAGCAACAGCTATCATCGGCCTGTACGAGGAGATGAAACAGCATGTCCCAGAAGTAACGCACTCGCAGTACGCAATCAAGGCGATCGATACGCTCTTCTCACGCCCGATCTTCAAGACCGCTGATTTCATCGCAGAATCAGGAATCCCCAAGCAGAGCGCCCACCGTATCCTGTGCGAACTGACCGATGGAAACGTTCTCATGGTGACAAGGGAAGGAAAGGGGAAGAGCCCGACTATCCTCCGGTTCTCCCGACTGATAGCGATCACGGAAACGAGCAGCGGGTAATTTATTTATCACCCAACCCAGTCAACCTGGGGAAATTCATGTGTATCACAATTCCAGTATTTTGATACGCAGGGACTCTTTGTGTAACACCGGTGATACACAAGATGCGGTTGTGTACCATATTTTTGATTTTATGTTACACAAGATAGCCATCTGGCGATTGCACCAACAGGTTGGATCGAGCAACCAACCGGGATTATTCACCGGATAAACAACTCATAGGAAAAACGGCTGTCCCCCTCCGGAAACCGCATGGCCATTCTCATGCAATCCCGCAAACCTGTTTTCGCTGATTAGCGAGCGGTGGAGATTTCGCGGAGGGGGGCGGGCGCTGACAATGGGAACGAAATGGGTGAGTATTGTACGATGGGGGATATGAAAAGAATAAAAATATCGATGAATTTATGCTATACAAGTAAAGCACTCTTAATTCATTAGGGTTAGAAATCCAATTTTTACAAATCATTACATAATCAATTGTTGCATTACAAGATTATTCAGAATTTTTTAGTAATACATGACTTCCGGGTATTACAATTATTAAACGATCCTAAATGATACAATCAATTCAAACTTTAAAATTTATAACGTGGTTATCAAGATCATAAGTGTCCATTGCATTTAAGATACAAAGACCTTTATTAAGTTTATCCAT
>JAUSBW010000144.1 GCA_030651815.1 Methanoregula sp. | reverse complement strand
GAAATATGCCTTCCAGAAATCGTGAACCATAGTACCCTTGAAGTCCGGCAATATCTGCAGTGCATCGGTTCCACTTTTTCCGCGGATTTTATGATGCCCGTACCATGTCAGAAGTGCAGTACTTGCCACATGTAACCATCGCCGGTCACCGGTCACTCGGAATCCCGTTTCATCAACATGCAATACTGGTGCTCTACTAAGTGCTTGTTTCACGATTTCGTCATAGCCTGCAAGGTTATCATTGCAGTTCTTTATCGCTTTGGCTATGGTCGCCTTGCTAAAGGACAACCCGAATACGTCGGAGAAAAATTCACAGATCCGTTCATACGGGATTAACTGGAAAACGCTGAGATACACCATCAGAACTTTTAATTCTTGACCATATTGTACTGGATACTCCACGCCATACGGGAATTTCCCTCGATAATGACATCCGCACTGCGGGCACAGTTTGTGTTCTGCCTGATGTTCTGTGACAACGACTTTTTGCGGAGGTATATCGAAGACTTGCCGCCGTTCTAAATCGATCACCGGTACGTCTTCCAATGATGCCCCGCATCCCTCGCAGGTCTTTACTTTATGGGGAACTTTCTTATCGGGATTCTCCACAGGTTCCAGTGTGTGCCCCGGATGTCCTGTCTGTCCACCTACGGGTCGTTCTCCTTTTTTCCGCTGACTCTTGGGTTTTATGAATACATCCGTTGACGGGGGTTTGCTACTGTTCGTACTGTTCTGTTTGCATTGCGCTTCCAATTCCCGATTCTTTTCTTCAAGTACCTTATTCTGTTCCTTCAGTTCCCGGTTCTGTTCCTCGAGTATTGTGTTTCTGGCTTTCTCATCGGCTATTGTTTCTTCATATTCTTCGATGAGTACTACGATTGCTTCAGGATTGCTGGCGCATTTGTTTCGTATTGAATCGCAGTTTATTGTCATCTTGCTTATTCAATAAAATGCTCTCCTAGTATATTGATCTGCCGGTTTGCTCGCGTATTTCAGCGAACCGGGCTCATAAAGCCAAGGAAAAAAGAAGGAGATCTGGATAGTTACTATTTTTTTTACTACCATAAATCCCCGTTTGGCGTTTTTATATATTAATGTGACGAACAATCAGCAGAGGCAAATAATCAATCTGTGTTTGACCAGTCCATACCAGCCACCCCTCAGGGCCTTCGTCTCCGACAATTGACGACAGCCCTCTCCCCAATCAGGTTCCGGGTCCGTCAATCACTGAGAGACCGGGTCCACACCGACATTTTGCTTGCATGATGCCAAGGAACTGGCGGGCGTAGGTGGAGAGCGATTCGACGTACCACCGCTGCCCTTCGGAGTACAACGTGTCGAACGCAAGAGTCGATTTCCCAGAGTCCGAGACGCCCGTGATGATGACAAGCTTGTCCCGGGGAATCGTGACGCTGATATTTTTGAGATTGTGCTAGCGGGCACCCTTTATGACGATGTCCTTCATGTTTGGTACGGGTACAGAACGTTGCCGGTATTTAAAGAGGTGAGAATAGGGGTAAGTGAAAGTGAAGGGGGAATTTTGCCAGAATAGATGGACAGGATTGATCAAGCTCGAGGTAAGCGAGAAAATTGAGTTCGAGTTGGAAGATGAATGCGAAGAAGGGTCTCAAGCCTATCATTTGATAAGAAACCGATTCTTTTCCCTCGGTGACCAATATGAGTTGTGGCGTATGGACTTAACAGATCATATTCTTCGGTATTTTGTTCGATCGTTCGGATATCATAATCATTTTCAGAAATTCTGCTGATGACAGCAAGATCTCCTTCTTGAGCCAGACCCGTATAACGATATTTTGGTGTTCCGAGTCGAAAATCAACATTGTTACCCGCTTCAAAAGTTACTCTAGAATTTTCATCAACAATATCGAGCTCTGAATTCGCGTAGTGCAAATTGATCAAGCAAGAGTTTGTCATTTTGTACCCGCGTTCATTGGTAATTGTCAGAGGGGGAAAGAAATCAATAGCATCCTTGCTCAACCAAAAATATTGAGATCCTTTTCCAGCTGCTGATCCTGGACTCGCATTGATACGTACTGTATCTGCATGTACAAGTTTAAGGACCATTGTCATTGCCTGACTTTCTTCAATCTTGAAGCGTTCCTGATGTTCGTCATATACTACCTTCCAAGCAGGATCATCTGGATCGGCTAATGTTGGGCGATAAATTTCCCAATTCTGTTTAAGTATCGATTGTTCAAGGTGAGACCATTGAAAATTTAGATGAGAGGTCAATTCGTAATCAAGATAAAGTGCTGATTCAACGTTATGGGAAATACCATTTGAGGTAAAATTTCCAGATGTAACAATCAATCGATTTCCGGAATTTGTAGTGCCGTAGCATTTTGTATGGAAAATTTGTTTTCGATTAATAAGATAGACTTCACATCCACATTCCAAAAGTCGTGCCACAAGTTGTCTACTTGTCAAACGCTGAGATGTACTCGCTCCGAAAAATGCTACAACTCTTCCACCAGAATCAACGTGTCGCTTAAACGATGAAAAGAAACGAACACCGCCGTTATAATTTCCAAATCCAGATACGAGATAATTTGTTCCCTCACCGAAATTACGGTCATGAATCCAGACATTTTCGAGTAATGTCAACAAATTGACACTAGCTCCGGTTCGATAAACATCCGGCTGTAAACAAAATTCACTCATTTTTTCAGAACCAATAAAGTTTCGCCTTGAACTGCATTAGCGGCATGCATACCATATCGTTTGTAAGTTTCCAAGTTTAATAATTCCGTGTTTTTCCATTTTGACGAGACTGCAACTTCAGAAAGTAATTCCGGTGTGTTTATGTATTCGGTTTGACCGCCAATAGTTGTCCGGTTGGTTCCTACGATTAAGGTATACACTCCACCCGGTTTCATAATCGAACGAACGGTGTGAAAGGTTTGTTTCATATCTGAAAAATATCGATATAGTAGCCCTGGAACTGCACGCTTTCGAAAACCATCCCCAGCGTTTAACCGTTCTTGCAAATTGGCACAAAGCAATTGAATAGAATCTGGAAGATTTGATGAATTGATCAAAATCTGATCTTCCAAATCCCGTAAAATATTCTCCGCAGCATCACGGCTTCCGATCAGGGTTTTTTCGGTCTTGGCTATTTCATTGGGATTAATTAAATTTAGCCAAACTAAGCTAAGTCGTTGAGTATCGATATACGGGAGAGCTGCAGAGTACGGAGGACTTGTGATGGCAAAGTTCGCATGTAATTTTGTCGGAGATCGTGACGACACCTCAGTAACAAAACGTCCATCAGCTTGGAAGGCAACAGTTTTGAAATTTTTGCCGCAAATGATATCTTTTGTTCTTTCTAATTCCTCCAATTGTCGATAGAACGAGTTTTTAAAGGATTTTTCAATGGATATATTCGGAAATGGACTACTTCTACGCCTTATTCTGAGATCTGATGGCTCTTGAAGCGAATAATCTCTTAGTAAATCACTCAAAATGATCTTAAAGATAGATTCGTTTTGGTTGGTTTCATTCTCAATAATCAATCGGTAACGTTCAATTTTTTCGAGAGTATCTGTTGGAAACCATTTCTCAAGATATTCAAATCTCCCATCATTTTCACAGAAAATTTTCTTTTCGCTGGGTAAATGGGAAAATATCTTTTTTGCTTGCTCTTTTAAAATACTAACATCTGTTTTTAATGCAAGTACTTTCGCATTTGTGAGATAAACAGCGAACGGGTTCAAATCCCATCCGATACTCTCAAAACCAGCAAGTCCGGATTCAATAATTGACGTCCCGCTTCCGCAAAATGGATCAACAATCTGAGAATCATCAGGTAAATTGTACCAATTTAGAATGCATCGAACAACTTGTGGATTAAATTTTCCTTTATATTCATGAAGTCCATGGACGAGATACCGGGTTGCCTGGCGTTTTGTATTATTTTTTGTATATCCATTCTCCAAAAGAGCCTGAAATGTCTTTGTAAGAGGACCATCCCCAATGGAATATTTAGAGAAATAAACCAATTTATTTAGTTTATCTGGGATTGCTTTATCAAAATTTGCGATAATTCCCTCTTCAGCAGGAGTATAACTTAAAAATCCAGGTAAGGATTCAACTTCTCGAAATGCAAAAGTTTTTTCGTACGGATAATACCGATAATCATGCCACCTAAGATAAGCACTAATCGGCTTTTTCAAGATAATCACTTCTGAAGAATAATAATATTCTCGGTTAGAATTCGTGAATTTGACAAGTTGAACGATTTTCGATTTGATGGAATATTCCGGGGAAGAATTGTACGAAGTTCAAAATTCTCTTGCGTAGCAGCGGAAATCAACAATTCTGTATTATCGATTATTTCTCCATGAATTTTTGAATTTCCAACAACGAAACATGCATAGGAATTTGGGGTACAGATCTTCGATAGAAGCTTGAAGACTTTCTGCATCTGGGTTTCGAAGTCTTTTGGGGTGTGATGATCTTTTTTAAAGAAATGTGATCTTGCACCAATTTCATGCTCTTTTACTGAGAGAGGATCGAATCCTAGCCACCACATCCGATATTTATGGTAAAGCCAGTATTCGTAAGCAGCTGGATAAGGTGGTGACGAAATAACTAATCCTACTTTTCCAGGTATATCCGAAGGAGAAACTTCTAAAATGTTTTTATTTAAGACAAACGCGTTTGGGTAATCTTCTTTAGAGGAATGTAAAATCTGCATATATTGTTGGCAAACGCGGGAAAAAATTGAATAAACGTCATCTTTTTCCACGGGTTTATTTATTGCAGCATATCGAGTATCACTATCTTGATTTGAAACCCGAACGAGTATACTCGACAATGCTAACCGTAATGCATCTCTAAGATTTTCTTCTTCAATTTCATTGATAGCCGTGATTAATCCGAAAACTGCGATCTGTATCGGTTTTTTAAACCAGTGATCCAGATTCGGGATATATGGAATCGAAATTAATCCTTCAGTGGCTTTTGCTTTCTGAATGCATTGTGTGGCAGACTCCACAATATTTTGTGAACAATCCTGAGTTGAGACTCTTGCAATTAGACATGCGATAGGATTCAAATCAACACCGATGGAGGAGTAACCTAAATATTGTGCAGCAATTAAAGTAGTTCCATATCCACAAAATGGATCGAGGATCACGGTATCTTTCGGAATGCCAACAGTTTTTATTAGAGTTTTTGGAATTTGTGAAATAAATTTTGCTGGATACGGATGCAGATTGTAGAGACCCTCACCATTTCGTTGTCCTGGAAAGTTCCAATCGCAACTAACCAAACTGGGGATGGGATCAAAAGCAACGGTTTGATTTGAATAAAATTTCGTTTTTAGCATTCTGATCTCCTACCAGTTACCTATCCAAATAGTACAATTGAACGATGATATAAGGTTGTATAATTGATTCCTTCCGATTCATTTGAGTGAAACTTCTACTATTTTATTACTTACAACTCATCGGTATTTTTAATGATAAGCGAGCGGTGTGAAAATTATAATGTTTAAGATTTACAGGGTATCCTTCATCTAATGGGATCTAACATCTTTAAATTAGATCCTTATCGTTTAACCCTTGCCTTTAGTTACTCCACCATTCTCCGACCCGTCTGTACCGGCGCGCCTCAGTGCCCCAAGTTCCGGCAATTGACGACGGGTGTACTAAATCCGGTTCCGGGTCCGCCCTATCAGTTCAAGCCCGGCCCCGCCCCACCGCACGCGGCCGATACGAGAGCGGGCGAGCCAGCCCCAACAAAACCCGGCCGGACCGGTCCGGCGCATTCATTCCTGCGATCAGAAAATTTCCCGGGCCCAAAACGAGAATCGCACCGGAATTTTCCCGGTAGAAGCGGACGAGCCGTAAAAAATTGTCCACTCCAAAAAGTCACCGGCAAAAATTTCCCGGGCCGGGAATTGAACGCGCCGTAATTTGTTTCCGGACGGAACCGGTACGAGCCAAAAAAAAAATGGAAGGGCTTGGGTCGCAGCAAAAAATATTTTTGCAGAGCCAGTTTCGTTCCCCATCACATCCGGGTCCTGGGCTTCGTCCAGTTTTTTCGTTAACAATAACAACCAGCATAGAAACGTATATTTCCCCGACGTGAAAATACCCATCTCCGACGTGAATCCTGATCCTGAAAACAGGGGTTTCTTTCTTTTTCTGCACTTTAGTAGCAGTTTTGGAGCGATCTGCCCACAGAACATCAATACGGCCCGATATTTTCCGGGGCAGATTTATACCAATTCCAGCCAAACAGAGCACAAAATAGCCTTATTTTAAAACACAAGTACCGGTTTTTCCCGGAAAAGTGCCGCTACGGGGGGTCCGGCAGCCTCCCGGAACGTGACTCTCCGACGGAGAATCGATCCCTCCGGAACTCATGTCCAGGATGACTTGTATCGGATTCCTGGATCCTCATCTCCCCTCCGGATGCTGTCGTGAAATTTGTTTTTCACGTCGTAAAAATGAAAATCGCACACCAGGGCATTCCGGGCAGCGAAACTCCTCATCAACGCCCTAAACCAGCGCCCCGAAAAAGAGGGGCTTGTAAACCCGCTAAATTGCAGGGTCAAATCCTCCTATAAATCGTTCTTTTCAAAAAATACCTGAAATTTATGGCTTTAAAAATGTGCGTGGACACCGGTTCATGCCCTCCGGAAATGACCTTCGTCCGATTGGCAAAAGGAGCCTGAAATGAGGGTATTTGGTATGAGGGTATCGTCCCCCTTGGTTCCGGGCTCCTCAGTGCCCCCCGTTCCGGAGAAGCACGACGGATCCGGTACCAGATCCGGTTCCGGGTCCGTCAATCAAAGAGAGGCCGGGTCAACACCGACATCCGGCTTATGCATGACGCCAAGAAAATGGCGGGCGTGGGTGGAAAGCGACTCAGGTGTACCGCCGCTGCCTTTTGACGTAAAGAGTGTCGAACGCGAGCGTCGATTTCCCGGAGCCCGAGACCCCGGTGATCACCGCGAGCTGGTCATGAGGGATCGTGACGATGATATTTTTGAGGTTGTGCTGGCGGGCACCTTTGATGATGATATATTCCATGTTCGTGTGCTTAGACAATCAGCTCCGGTAGTTAAAGGAGGCATGAAAGTGAAGGTGTGAAGAATGGGTATCGCGTGTTGAGGGGAAATACTCGAATAAGTTAATAATGAAATAGGCAAGGGATTGCCGAAAAATCGCATGAACATATCAATAACTTTATTTCTTATTGTCTTCCATTTGTGTTTCATATGTGTGTGCGGAGACACAAATGATTGAGAAGAAACGGGTCCAGGTTGTCTTTACTCCGGGGCAGTGGGAGCTAATTTCACAGCTTAGAGGGGAATTTGGAGACGGTGATGCTGATATTATCAGGAATATCGTATTAGCTTGGCTCGCTGAAAAATCTCTTATTTCAACTATGGTCAAACAACGTATGGGAATTAACGGAAACCACGAGGAAAGAAAATGAAATCCATCCCCAATCAAAATCAATCATTAGACCGTTTCCTCGGGGATACAATTTCAGAAAAGATCGCACCACCTCTAAACGGAAACAATCATTCGAGTTTTTCCGACCCGGCATTCGCCAGCAATAAGACTCAGCCAATTCATCGCTGGGTTCCGTGGATCGCAGGTTTTTCAAAAGAATTTGTCAATGACTCGATTAAACGGTACATTGATGATACCGGGACTATTCTAGATCCTTTTGCGGGAGTTGGAACAACTCTTGTCGAATCACACATTACCGGTAATGACTCAATTGGTTTTGAGATAAATCCGTACGCCTACTTCGCCTGCAAAACGAAAATTAATAGTCTTCATATCGATGAAGGAAAATTCAATGAGGAGATTGAACGGTTTTCTGCGTTTTATCTGAAAAACCTAAATTCGAAGTATAAGGTTCGCAACAAAGTGCCGGAAGGATTCAAGACAAAGATCGACTTCTACAGCCCGAAGGTCCTTCATAAAGTTTTGATTTTAATGGATTTTATAGAGACTATTGAAGATCAGACTATCGCGGATTTGTTTAAACTGGCTTTCACCTCAACGATGGTGAAGTATTCGAATTATTCATACGAGCCAAGCTTAGGAACCCGGAGAGGATCAGGTAAAACGGATATCGAAGACTATGATGTCAGTGCTGTGACTATTCAGAAACTTCTGGAATTTTTAAAGGATATTGCGTGGATTAAGAAAACTGTATCCAACCAGAGAATTCCGACGTCGAGGATCATTAATGATTCATTTTTCAATTATAAAGATCATCTTTCGAAGAAAACCGTCGATCTCATCATCACGTCACCGCCATATCTGAACAACTATCACTACAATCGGAACACACGACCCCAAATTTTCTGGCTTGGATTCGCAAATGGTCCCGCTGATCTGAAGCCGCTTGAGGAAAACAATTTCGGGAATTTTTGGCAGACCGTTAGGGGTAGAGAGAAAATTGACCCCATCTTTGATGTCCCCGATATCGATTTGATTGAAAAAGTAGAACAGATTAGAAAAATTAATCCCGAGAAAGGAGTTTATGGCGGAAGCGGCTGGGCAAATTACGCTATGTCGTATTTCAATGACTGCTATAAATTTTCGAAGGGAATTGATTACGCATTGAAAAAAGGCGGGACCGCCCTCGTCGTAATCGGGAACAGCATCCTACAAGGTGTAACGATCCCGACCGACGAATATTTTGCAAAAATCGCGGAAACCGTTGGCCTCGAAACCGTCGAAATTCATATCCCAAGATCAAAACGAATCGGAAACAGCATCATCCAGTCTAACGTCAGGATAACAAAACCGACGAAAGGACACCAGCTGTATGAGGCTATTGTTGAATTAAGAAAATCATAGATTTTTGGAATATTCTGATATCTTATCCTTAATTTCGTCGAGATCTAATTCTTTTCCCGTCAGTTTATCGGCGAAATATCTGCCCGCGTGAAGAGTGTCCCATTCAGATCTCTTTTGAGCATACCTTCCGGACCCCGGGTGATGGATTCCGAAACCTGATACGCACGAATTCCAGAGCGGGGCATATTGACGAATCAAAGCTGCTTCGAGTGGAACGATCAAATCCACTTCATTATCTCGGAGAATCGCAAATCGGCACTTGAAATCTTTGATATCCAAATTTGAAGCGCTATCGACGCTTTTCGTATGCTCTTCAAGTCTTTTGAACAGCGTTTGCTCAACAGATGTTTTCGTTCTCGCAGTCCTGGATCCTTTCGGTACCGCTTTCCCAACGTAAATTGGAAAATACTCTGTCAGGGATTTTGCTTTTTTATTGATATTCGCGATCGGACGATACTCTTTGAAGTTACCAAAATAATACAATGCATAAACGCCGGCATCACTGAAATGTTCAGTGAGGGGTAGATCGAGTATTTGCCGAGTCGCGAAAAAATCTATTGCCTTTTGGATGACGCTAGTCTCCAAAATATTGGGAAGTACATACTCATTATAATCCAACATGTCTGATCTCCATTTCCCATTTCAGCTTAATAAAAAGGATCAAAATGAAGATCTCACATATCAATTCGAAATATTTTTGACCTTATAAATTGTGTATTGATTGTGACGCTGCAACAGGAAATCGACGAAAAAGCCAGAACCATACATACTGAAAGTTATTCGATGTCCATTGGTGAATTGGCTAACATGTACGAAGACGAAGAATTAGAAATTCATCCAGAATTCCAACGGGTCTTTCGATGGGATATTGATCAGAGATCTAAATTAATTGAATCAATTCTTCTAGGTATTCCGATTCCGTCGATTTTCGTTGCCCAAAGAGAAGATGGAATATGGGATGTTATTGATGCCTGGATTCCCGCTTACTCATAACGAGGTTGGAGGGTTCACCCCCAAATCATCATACAGCCGCTTTTGTTGTTCAAGGATCTCACCCACCTTGAGTGATCTGCCCGGCTGTTCGAAGCATTCAATGACATCGAGTTTATC
>JAUSBW010000140.1 GCA_030651815.1 Methanoregula sp. | reverse complement strand
TCAAAATCCCGGGACGCTCCCGGAAAGGTATAATTTACCAGTTTTTTTTGATTTTACCTCTTGATTATGTCTCTTCGTGGAAGGGCTGGCAGTGCGCCCTTCCACGAATGAGACCTTATCGCAATATCGCAAGCGTGTTCCCGGCTTAACGTGATCAATGTTCTTACACAACTAAAAAAAATGTTACCTTTCGGGATAGAGATCTTAGCCGACCTTTTTACACAATCAATATGTTGGGTCTGGTAGATACAATACCTTCTACCCCGGATTAGACGGGTTCCAAAATTATCAGACACAAATTCTGATACGATTAGACGTTCGTCTAATCAGGTCTTCACATCTCCCGGTAAAAATGATGCAGCGCGAGGGCGATTATGTGCGGAGAGATGTGCGCATTCATCGACCTCGCCATTTGCATTTGACCCAACATTATGGGTCATTGCACGAATCAGTTGGGTCTTGACCCAATATATTGGGTCACACTCGATCCGCAAGCACATAAATTACCCGGCGTGGGGATTTCTTCACCTGTTGTAACACCCCGGAACGAACCATCCGCTCAATAATCCGGCGTGAATGATCACGGGTAATGTGAATGGCCTGTGCCAGTTCATCGCGACTTATCTGACCATGGGCGCGCACGTACTCAAGAATAATTTTCTCCTGAACAGAGGGTTCACTCCCATGAATCCGGATATAGTGATCCACCCCAAACAAGGTACGGAAGATCTCACCGTTCAGGGTATATCGTAACGGCTTCTGATCACCCAAAACGACAAGAATTCCCCGTTCAACAAGATGTTCAAGAACCCGCTCAGCAGGGTATTGACTCTTCTGGATAAGCCGGCGGGCTGCCTCCGCGTCAAGACCCGGTTGTCGGGAGAGAGTAGTGATGATGAGGAGATCATCAAGGTCAAACGGGTGACCTTCCCGTTCAGCCTCAAAAATAAATTTCACATACTCCCGTAAAGCCAGAGGTGAAGAGAGCACAAGCCTTACCGCAGTGTTGTCACTCCGGGAATAATCCGGTGCAGGGCGCCCGTACCATAACTGACCAAGGTAGATCTTGTCTACTCCCCTTCCGGTCTTTTCGATCAGGCCAATCCTTTTGAACGCTTCGGCAAGACGTTCGTTTCGTGGTCGTGGTTCATGAACAAGAATATTATCCGGTGTTATCCCCATTGGGAACCCGCCGGGATTTGTTATGAGAAGGTGATCATGATACCACTGGATGAACACTGCGCCCATGCGGGAATAATCACGGTGGAGCAGGGCATTATTCACTGCCTCTCTGAACGCATCGCGATGATATGCGGGAATAGGCATACGGTACATCCCAATCATGATCTCGTCCTCATCAAGACGTGCGAGAAACCGGGACTCAGTTTCTTTAATGAGGCGAATCAGGGGGCTTATGAGATCATCATTGACCCGCACCTTGCCGGCCTTGTCGATAACCTGAAAATGAAGCATATGCGTGGGAATGAATTTTCGTATGACCTCGTCCATTCCCAGCAATAAAATCCCGGCAACGTTTGGAACAAGCTTGTCACCCTGTGTCTCCACAAGCCGGAGCGCCTTGACAAGATCCGTATCGGAAAGCTCAAGCAGGGAGTGATCCCCATGACGACTTTGTATCGTCTGCCTAAGCCGCTCAAATTCCAGAGGGTTAAGATCTTCAAACGAGGTATTCTCAAGGAGCTGTGCGGAAAAATCAAGGAGCCCCAGATCTGTCCGACGGGATCGCTGCTCGTGAGGATAGAGCGGAACACTTGCGGGTTTGCCATCTGAACCGGTGATACGATGGAGCACTTTACCACTTGCCGTAGCGCAGATTTCCGGATACGTATCGACCGCTATGATGATCACATCACCATGAGCTGTGTTTACAAAAGAGACCCTGGTATTGATGCGGGGTTGGGTATTATTGAATATCGCCGTCTTTAATTTGTTGACGTCAGTTGATTTACCGTGACGTGGCCGCGAGCCGGTTATGGTCCTGTCATCCTCAACACCGATCAGCAGCATACCCCCATTGGTATTTGCCAGAGCAACGATCTCATCATAGATTTCCTTGTCAGTAAACTCCCGGCGTGAATCCGATTTGAATTCCCGTTCAAGGGATTCGCCCTGTGCAATCAATGTCTCCAGCGCTGCGGTTTCCATTACTTTGTTGCCCTCAGTATTTTATCTGCCCCGATATGGTAATGCTCAATCTTCACCAGCGGCTGCCATCCGGGCCGGGCGGGTTTCTGCGGTGAACCCGTTGACCCCACTAATAATTAATCATGGTCTCTGAATCAAAAATGTTTAGGCATTCGAATTTTTTTAAAAATTACTATGGATGTTTTGGGGGCTGCAGGAGCTGGATCTCCCGGATAATCTCCCGGTGAAAGATCAGCAGCATGTCGCTGATCATCCCGAACATGAAGATCTCAATACCTACAACGATAAGAAGCACCGTAAGAATAGTGAGCGGGATGTGTTCGATGTTGTGCAGCCATTCCAGCACGACAAAGACACCGATGAGTGAGCCAAGAATGGTGGTGAACAGGCCCATCATTCCGAAATAGAACATCGGGTTGTTCACCCGCGCAAGCCGGTATATGGTACTGACAATTTTGATGCCGTCATGGAATGGTGAGAGTTTGGTGGCGGTGCCCGGGCGGCGGGAATATTTTATCGGCACTACCATGACCCGCTGGCCGTTTCTGACCGATTCAACAGAGATCTCGGTCTCGATCTCAAACCCTTTCTCTTTTAAGTGCATCTGCAGGATTGCAAGTTTTGTAAAAGCGCGGTACCCTGACAGGATATCGTGCAGATCCCGGCTATGGGCAACCTTGAAGAGGAGGTTGAGCATATGGTTCCCAAAGAGATTGAGATGGGAAAATGCACCCTCTTCAGCATTGATGAGGCGGTCCCCGATAACCTGATCAAATCCCAGAAATAACGGTGTCAGCATCTTCTCTGCATCTTTTGAAGAATAGGTGCCATCACCGTCAAGCATGAGGATATAAGGCTGCTCTATAACCTCAAAAGCCTCTATGATCGCATTTCCTTTTCCCTTGCCGGATTGTGTGCGGACTGTTGCCCCGGCTTCACGGGCGCTTTTGACCGTAGTATCCGTACTCTTGCCGTCAATGACCAGGATGTGGGTATAACCGAGCGCCGTGAACTCCCGTACGATATTACCAATTGTCAGCCCTTCATTCAACGTGGGAATTAATATGCAGACCTCATCTTTGTTGAATTTCATTAGTATA
The DNA here is from genome assembly GCA_030651815.1 of Methanoregula sp. Classification (GTDB taxonomy): domain Archaea; phylum Halobacteriota; class Methanomicrobia; order Methanomicrobiales; family Methanospirillaceae; genus Methanoregula. Next base: position 11,866 of record JAUSBW010000140.1, on the reverse strand, counting down.
GTATTTTTAATGGGGGGGCATAAGTGCTTCTATGCACATCCCAAAAAAAGGGCTGCGGGCATTTGGTATTGCAGAGAGTTCATCCGGCCGCACATGTTCTGTGTTAACCGGGGTAGTGATGCGAAAGGATCTCCGTATTGATGGCTTTTCTTTTGGTAACGTGACTGTCGGGGGGATGGATGCTACCGGTAGTATGCTCAGTATGGTGAGGGAGCTGGACCGGCGTGATATCAATGTGATTATGCTCTCCGGTTGTGTTATTGCATGGTTTAATGTAGTAGACCCTGCACGGATCTCTCTTGAGACGGGAATTCCGGTAATTTGTGTATCATACGAAGACTCAGAAGGACTGGAAGCGGATATCAGGCATCATTTTCCTGAAGATGAGGAGAGAGTCATTGCCTACAGGAGACTGGGTGAGCGTATTCCGGTAACTCTTCATACGCACCAGACCATTTTCCTGCGGGCCTCAGGATTGAGCCAGACTGATGCTATGAAATTGTGCAACGATTTTACGCTTGAGGGTAAGATTCCGGAACCACTTAGAGTGGCGCGGCTTTGTTCACGCCATCTGGTAAATTGTGGATCCTTACGTCCTCTTTCTCTCACCCGTAATGCGGATTGCCCGAAGGTGAGTATTCATAAATCTTAACGTAAAACAGGCAGGGTCAGAACTAAAAATATGATTAGTCATTTATAAACTGCTGAAGAGTGCGACAAGAAAAGCTGTAATCTGGATTGCCAAAGAAAGCCACCCTGTCCATTCAGGGTGTCCCTGCTCCGGCGTGCGATACTGGTAACAGTTTGGTGCAAAGCCAGGAAGACAACGTGGAACTATAGGAGTCTCACCGACTCAATCTGCCTGGGAAACAATGCCATGGAGAAGCAAACGCTGAATCATCGTAAGAGTCGTGATAGACAACAAGCGAAAACAGACTGACACGCTTGAACCATGTGTGACAGGATGTTGAATGCAGGATTGCATAAAGCTGCCCGGTTTGTTCCGGGTATCCCTGATGGGACATGCGGACTTTCCGACTGCCATCCCACGGGTAAGTTAACCGCAGCATTCGATGCACTGGCAGCAGCACTCCGAAAAGAGTACGGTGACCGGGTGGATCTCAAACTCACGCTGGTTTATCACGGTGTACCGGATTATGTAAAGACGGTGATCGAGACTGATTTCCCTCCGCTGCCCATTGTCATGGTGAATGGAAAACTCACCCGTATCGGGCGCATTGCGCTTGACCGGATCAAAAAAGAGACTGATGCTGTCTGTTGTTCATCAGGTTACCCTTGTAAGGGCGCCATTCCCGAGATCGTAATAGAGCCCGTGAACCTGCACTCTCTTCTCATCAACTGCTTTTTTTAACAGGGGATAGGTATGGAGGTGTTCGATCTGGAGCCTCACGTTCTCCTGTTCTATCAAGCGATACCGCTCGTCCTTTTCGAGCACGGTTGTCGGGGGAGCGATCTTTTTGTCCACCCGCTCTTTTGCGTCACGGGCATTGTTTAACCAGAGCGGTATGTAAGAATCGGTGCTCTCCTTATCGAGTGCCCGGATCGCACCGCAGTTTGAATGCCCGCAGATAACCACATCCTCAACCTTGAGGTGAACAACAGCGTATTCAAGCACGGTGGCAAAATTCCAGTCATGGATTGGCACTATGTTACCGATATTTCTATGGATGAACAGTTCTCCTGCTCTTGCCTGGGTGATATGCCCCGTCTGGAGTCGCGAGTCCGAGCACCCTATCCAGAGCGTTGTCGGGTGCTGGCTGGATACCAGCTCGCGGTAGTAATCGATATTCGGGGTGAAATCTGATTCCCTGAACTTATAATTTCCCAGCAATAATTTGTCGATCATTGTGTTGCATTCTCCTTAGTTTTATGGCAACTCCCATTACACACACTTCAGGTAGTTTGCCGTAGTGTTCAGTCATACAGGCAACAGTTAAATTTTGTGTTTTAATTCCCGAATTGGAAAGGCTCAGCACACAGGTTACCCGAAACATTCAGGACAACAATCCGAGCTCATGAGCCAGTCCATAAGAGGGATGAAGGTAATTTCAATCCCCTCGTAAGTTTTCGTTTCCGATACATCCCGTGTAAGCACGTAATTGACCGATGGCCGGAGTTCCTTTTTACATGCAGGCAATGACCGGATCTCCCGTTTTTTGGTTCCCTCATTGTCAAGGGCATAAACAACCTGAATTGCCTCAACAATTCCGGTACCCTCCATAAGCACAAAGTCAACCTCAAGCCCCTGGCGATTTTTCCAGTAACGGATCTCCTGCAATACCTGAGCCTTTCGGCGCAATTCAAGGAGTGCGATGTTCTTAAAAAGTCTATCCCGGTCAATTCTCCCGGTTATCGCATAATAGAAACCGGAGTCGCTGCAGTGCACCTTGCGCGGATACTGCACCCTGTCCCTGATGCTAAACGAAAAAATGGGTAAAAATGAGAAGAGACTGCCCGCCTCACAATGCCTTGATTGTGTCCAATAATTGGATAAGATCTTTATTTCAAAAGGTAACTTTTGTCATGAAAACGTACATGATTCCCATCGGGACACAAGCATACAAAATGAAAACGCAGGGACATTTTCATATTAAATTTTGAAATCTGCCGACGATAGTACAGACAGCTGGAAATTAATTTTTGAGTGCAAAATTTTCATTGCTCTCGTGCGAAGCCTTTGGCTTCATGCGGGTTTTTAGTTGTGTAAGAACATTGATCACGGTAAGCTGAGAACACGCTTGCGATATTGCGATAAAGTCTCATTCGTCGAAGGGCGCACTGCCAGCCCTTCCACGAAGAGACACAATCAAGAGGTAAACTCTAAATTTAAAAAAAACGGGTAAATTATATTCATTTCCGTAATCGTCCCGGGATTTTGACACAACCGGGATCTTAGCCGATCTTGGTACACTACCAGATAAATTCCGTTTTTTACATCTTTTCGGCAAACCGGTATGCCCCTTTCGGCACGGCAATCTCGAACCGGGCACCTTTCCCATGCTTTCCGATCTCCTTAAATGTCATGCCGGTAATTTCCAGTATCTCGCGTATAAGGAATAGACCAATCCCTTTTTTATCCTCATATCTCCTGTCAAAAATCTTCTCTTTCCTATCTTCATAAATCCCCACGCCATTATCTTCAAAGACAAGCACGAGTCCTTCAGAGGTCTCCTGATAAAAGAGAGCGATCTCTGTGGCGGTTTTCCCATACAGGACAACATTTTCCACGAGAGTGAAAAAGACGTTTTCAAGTAGTGGATCTGCATAGATTTCCAGTCTTTCAACATTGAGTTTCCGGGATAATTTTGAAATATCGATGTGCGAGATTCCAAAGAGGAATGATTGCTGAATACTCTGCCATTCAGGGGATTTTAATCCCAGGCTCTGATAATTATTCGCAAACTTCAGTGATTCTGTAATGGTCCGGACAATCCCGATTTGTTTATCCATGAACTGCCGCATTTTTTCATCCACCAGCTCCAGTTTTTCCAGTTCAAAGTAGCCGGAAAGGGAAAAGACCGCATTCTGAATTTCAGCAAAAGTAATGGTATTTAACATGTTCAGCTTTCTGGTTGCCCGGTTTAATGCAGTCTCTGTCCGCTTGCGCTCGGTGATATCCACAAGGAGGCCCCGGATACCCACGGGTCTCATGTTCTGAATGATCGCATCGGTATAAATGATAACGGGGAACGTGCTGCCATCTTTTCTCAGTGCCGTGTACTCTATGCCGCCAAGCGGTTCCCCGTTTAAGACTCTCTGCACATTCTCTCTTGCCCGATCACGGTCCCCGGGAGCGATTACCTCAAAGGCATTCATTCCTTTATCAAAGTCTTCTTGCGTATAGCCAAAGGATTTCAATGCAATCGGGTTGACGGTTGTAATTGTTCCCCGGTCATCAAATTCAAAAACCGTCTGCGGCAATAATTCAACCAGGTCTCTGTATTTTCTTTCACTTTCGCGAAGTTCCTTTTCTGTTTTACTAAGATCATCATAGTTTTGCCGCAGCTCTTCCTCGGTTGCCGTGATCTCCTCATAGGCAGCTTCAAGATCCTCATGCTTCTTACTAAGCGCCTCCTCTGCCTGTTTGCGCTCGGTGATGTCCCTGAAATCCTCAACAATGCCGGTAACATCGCACGCAAGCCCCCTGAACGGCGTTGCAGTTACAATGCAGGGAATTCTTTTACCGTCTGCCCGTAATTTTTCCACCTCATCCTCAACATACGCCTCACCGCTGAGAATTCTGGTCAGAAGACAACCGGGAGTATGACACCGGGGGCCGGGAAACACTTCATAACACTTCCTGCCTGCTGCATCCTCCCTGCTTATGCCCGCCAGTTCCAGGAACGTGTCGTTCATCCGGAGCACGTTGAAATCCTTATCAACCACCCGCATCCCGTCAGCGGCAGTCTGGAATATCTGGTCCAGTTCTGCATGACTTCTGGCATCCCGTTCACTCAAAAGGGCAACTACTGTGGATACGAGCATAAATGAATATCCCCGGAAATAATCCTCAGTAATATCCACGTCCCCGCTGATGATCTTGTGTCCTGCGATGAGAACTCCGGATAAAAAGACTGCCACCAATATACCTTTTTTCTTCCACCAGAATGACGCTAAGATAATCGGAAAATAAAAGAAGTGGGTAAAAACAGTACATGTTCCAAGAGCCAGATGGAACCAGACGGTCAGGAAGCAGCTCAAAACAATAAGGACTGCCATTGCGATGATTTTCTGGTTTTCTTTATTTAAGGCGATTATTTTCATATTTAAGATCCTTCCTTCATGGAATATACGGCTCTGTTAAAATCCTCATTGATAGGATATCAAAGGGAAGGCAGGGGAAATGATAATAATCCCCTTTTTCAAATGTTCGCGCCCGTCCTCCGTTGAGCGGGATCGCAGAGATTCCCCTGTTACTTTCAGAGGGTGCAACCCGTTCTTCACTTCACATCCTGTGCAACCGGGATCCGGATCGTAAACTTCGTCCCTGCCGTCCGGTCAAGTTCGATCGTGCCCTCCAGCTGGTCGGTCAGGCTGTTAACGAGCTGGAGCCCGAGCGAGCTGGTATTTTTCCAGTCCAGCGATTCCGGGATGCCGGCACCGTCATCCTGCACGATGATACGGACCGTACCGTCATCTTTTTCCCCGGTTACGGCGATTGTGCCCTTCCTGCCGGCAGGAAACGCATGCTTGAGCGAGTTGGAGAGAAGCTCGTTGATCAGCAGCCCCAGCGGGATCGCACGGTTGATATCCATCCGGATATCCGAAATGCCGACCTCCAGGCGTACCGTTGCCGGCGTGATCTCGTAGAACTTAAACAGGTTTGTACCCATGAACCGGACATAATCCGACAAATCGATGCTGGAGATATCCTCCGATCGGTAGAGCCGCTCGTGGACGAGCGCCATCGCCCTGACCCGGTTCTGGCTCTCCCGGAACATTGCAAGCGTTGCCGGATCGGTGATATGGCGGGACTGGAGGTTTAAGAGGCTTGCGACAATCTGGAGGTTGTTTTTCACCCGGTGGTGGATCTCCTTAAGCAGCATCTCTTTCTCATGCAGGGACTTATTCAGCGCCTCCTCCGCCCGCTTGCGCTCGGTAATGTCCCTGAAATCCTCAACAATACCGATCAGTTCGCCGTCAGGGTGCCGGAACGGAGTTGCAGTTACAATGCCGGGGATTTTTTTCCCGTCTGCCCCTGTTTTTTCCACCTCGTCCACAACATACTTCTCGCCACCAAGGATCTGCACCAGGGCACAACCGGGAGTATGGCACCGTGGGCCGGGAAACACTTCGTAGCACTTCCTGCCTGCTGCATCCTCCCTGCGCATGCCTGCCAGTTCCAGGAACGTGTCGTTCATCCGGAGCACGTTGAAATCCCGGTCAACCACCCGCATGCCATCGGTAGCAGTCTGGAAGATCTGGTCAAGTTCTGCATGACTCTCCCTGACATTCTTCTCTTCTCTGGCGATCCACTCACTTAAAAGGGCAACAACTGTGGACACGAGGATAAACGAAAATCCCCGCAAATAATCTTCATTAATATCCACGTCCCCGCTATAGAGCTTGTGTCCTGCGATCAGAACCCCGGCTAAAAAGACTGCCACTACGATACCCTTTCTCTTCCACCAGAATGATGCTAAAATAACCGGAATATAAAAGACGTGGGTAAAAATAGTACAGATTCCAAGGATCAGATGGAAATAAACGGTCAGAAAGCAGCTGAAAGCAATAAGGACTGCCATCACGATGATTTTCTGGTTTTCTTTATCGGAAACAGGTATTTTCATCAACATCAAATTCTCCGCAGGGAATATCCGGGTCAATATGAGCAGAATGTTATTCTATTGAAGTAGCGATATACCTTTTGGCATGGTTAAAGTACCATTTAGTAATATTTCAGCCCCTGATTTTACCCGCAAAGTTTAAAAAAACAGATCCATTTGGACACAACGGGGGTTTTACCCCGGCTCGCCCCGCACGCTTGCGACAATCCCCCGCCATGCGATAGAACTGCATATTCCTGTTGAGCCCGGGATCCACCCCATCATAAACGGGTACCTGTTTTTCTCTCTCTTTTAATTCACTTGTTTCGGGCATTTTTTATCGCGAAGTTCACCTTTTATCGTATTGGCCTGATAAGGATTTTACCCATATCTATAAACGATCGGAGCCCGCCGGTATCATTCCGGCACCGGGTTATAGGTTCCCCGTCTGTTCCCGGACTCGCCCACCGCCTGGCGCACCGTTATAAGAAAACGCGTCCCCTTGCCGGGCTCTTTTTCGATCGTGCCCTCCAGTTGTTCCACCAGCGAGATCACCAGCCCGAGCCCGAGCGTGGTGGTATTCCGCCAGTCAACGTCTGCCGGCATGCCTATCCCGTTGTCCATGACACGGATGGAGAGCGTATCGTTCTGTTTTCCGATAGCTATTGAAATCTCCCGCTTCCCTTCGCTCCCGTCGGGGAACGCATGTTTCAGCGAATTCGATACCAGTTCATTGAGGATCAGTCCCAGAGGTATCGCAATGTTGATGTCAAGTATAATTTTTCCGATATCGATATTCACCGTCACCTTACGGGACCGAACGCCATAGAATGCGAACAGTTGACTGACGAGGAACCGGGTATACTCATACAGATCGATAGAGGAAATATCCTTTGACTGGTAGAGTTTCTCATGGACAAGTGCCATCGCCTTGATGCGGTTCTGAGTCTCTGCCATGACCTGCTTCAGTTGCGGGTCTTTAAGCTTACGCATCTGGAGGTTTATGAGGCTGATAATAATCTGCAGGTTGTTCTTCACCCGGTGGTGGATCTCCTGGAGCAGGAGCACTTTTTCCTGCAGGGATGCGGTAATCTGTTCTGTACGCTGCCTGACCTGCTCTTCAAGTTCTTCATTGAACCGTTTTAATTTTTCTTCTGCCTGTTTGCGCCCGGTGATATCCTGGTTCGCACCGTAGGTTTTGATAGTCCGGCCGTTTGCATCTTTCGTGATTCTATAACGCATGACAATGTGCCGGATCTCACCATCCCTGCGGATAATCCGGTGCTCCCGCTGTGACACAAATTGTGGATTGGTGGTATTTATTGCCTTATTCACTTCTTCGGCAACCATATTGATGTCATCCGGGTGAACGAATTCCCGGGCATACACTTCTGCCGGCATCTGGTGGCCACCTTCACGCTCTGCAGTGGTGGCGTACAGAGCGTAGAACCGGTCATCAAAGGTAAAGATACCTGTCGGAACGTCAAATTCCCAGCTCACCAGGTTTGCCATGTCCATCGCCTCTGCAAGCATGAGCTTGCTCTTCTTCAGTTCCCCCTCGATTCGCTTGGGTTCGGTGATATCGATTATGTTTTCGATAAAATACTCATGACCGGAAATGACCTTTGATGTTACGGACTTGAGGATTGGCACCCGCTCTCCACTGGCAGTGAGAAGGATACGCTCAGAGAGATCTATTGTCTGCTTCAGATCGCTGATCGGGCATTTCCCCACATCTGCCGGACAGATGTACTTATGGCATACGTGGCCAATAATCTCCTCTCTCGGTGCGCCGATCATCCGGATGGCAACAGAATTTGCATCAACGATGGTATGCGTTTTCGAATCGATTATCAGAAGGGCGCTCTGAAGAGATTCGAGGATCGCCTTTAAATTGTTCTCGCTCTCCCGCAGCGCGATTTCTGCGTTTTTGCGTTCGGTGATTTCCTGCCGCAGGCGCTCATTGCTCTCCGTCAGTTCAGCAGTGCGCTGTTCCACCAGTTCCTGAAGGTGATCCCTGTGTTTTTTCAGTTCCTCTTGTGCATCTTTTAATTCGGTGATGTCAACATTGACCTCGGCCACCAGCCATTCGCCATTCTCGTCCTGGAACGGGATGGTCGTTACCTGTATGGGTCGGTTACCCTCCCGGACCAGTATCTCTTCTGAGACAAACGGGGTTTTACCTGCCAAAGCTTTCGGGATCCCACAGCCGGAACACATTTCCGTCCTGCCCATGAAATACTCATAGCACTTCCTGCCTTCCGGGTTGCCGTAAACCTTCTGCCATTCCGGATCTACGTATCGCACGTTGAAATCCGAATCTATGATATCAAGACCGGTCTTTGTCGCCCCGAGGATGAATTCGATCTGTTTTTGAATGATTGCCACTTTCATTTCAGCCTGTTTGCGTTCGGTGATGTCCCGTACACTGTGTACTGCGCCGACGAGTACCCCTGCTTCATCCAGCATCGGGTCATCAGCAATGAAAAACCAGCGGGCGCCGATCTGCAGTTCCATTGTTTCCCGTTTCAGCGATTCCCGCATCCGTAAACACGGGCGACCGGTGATCGGTTTTTTTGTACCCGGTATGATCTCCCAGCAGTAACGCCCGTCGAGTTCATCGGGATTCTTTGCACCGGCGATCCCCAGCATCGTGCGGTTGCACTGTAATATCCGCTGTTCTGCGTCTAAGACGCAGATGGCATCCTGTGTCGAGTCGAATGTCCTCTGCCAGCGGAGCGCCGCGTCGCGGAGTGCTCTTTCCGCCTGTTTGTGCCCGGTGATGTCCTTGAAATCCTCAACAATACCGATCAGTTCGCCGCCAGGTTTCCGGAACGGGGTTGCTGTCACAATGCAGGGAACTTTTTTTCCGTCAATGCGTACTTTTTCCACTTCCTCCTCAACATGCTCATCACCAGCAAGAATCCTCGTCAGGGGACACCCAGGCGTATGGCAGAGAGGACTGGAAAACACATCATAACACTTCCTGCCGGCTACTTCATCCCTGCGAATGCCTGCCAGTTCCAGGAACGTATCGTTCACCCGGAGCACGTTGAAATCCTTATCAACCACCCGCATGCCATCGGCGGCTGTCTGGAATATCTGATCCAGTTCTGTATGACTGTCTCTGACCTCTTCTTCTGCCTGTTTTTGCCGGTTGAATAAAATCTGGGCACAAATACTGAATATGATGATGACGGCAAGAGTCAGTGTTCGCATCCAGAGTTCGTGAGAGTCCGGGGAAACCAACTGCTGGATAAAAGTGCCCTCGCTAAACACAACGACATGGATGGCAGATTCTAAAATCCACCAGATTAATGCGGTTCCTAATCCGATCAGGATGATTGTATTATCACGGAATGTCATGGAAACACCACTGTTTAACATCCTCTTGCACATCCCGCCCGGACGCAGGGGCGACGTGCACTTTGCCGGACGGATTTTTTAATACTGCATGGATCATACCGGTATCACCCCTCATGCACCCGGGAATGAAATGTGAAGGTATCCGCGTTTCAGAACCTTTGGGTTTTATTTTACTGTTACTGTGGGATTTGAATAAGTATGTTGCCATCGTAACAGAAAGGAGATTTTGCAGACCGAAACAGCAGGGGCGGGAAATACCCGGCCGAACCGGACTCCGGTCAACCCGGCAGGAACCTGCCGGGTAACGGGGTGGTGGTATGGGAGAAAATACTGCCTGTACGGGCTCTGTTTCTTACATTCCCTTCTCCTCGTGATATCGAAAACACCTGTAAAACCGTCCGTTTCGGTTCGTGTGGAAACGGAAGCATTATTGTGCCATGATTGCCAAAATACGGCAGGAAAGCCCCTCGCCTGATGGCTGCCAGAGCCCATGGAATCGAGGCGGATTTTGCCACCTGGTTTACCCCATCCGGACCTTGGAAACCCTGCCGGAATGCGAATCTGAGGGTCGTTTTTTCCGGGGAAGGGATCAAAAATGGGGCTTTAACAGATATTAGCAGGGTTGTTCGCGCCCGTTTCAATCTGCTTCATCGCAGCCAGCTGTGCCTCTGCCCGTCAAATTCAGGAGTCGGCTGTGAACTATTATTCCATAGTCTGCCGCATATCGTTGGTTTTTCCAGATGTCTTTTATACGGGCATGTTTCTTTAAACATCGTCATGAAAACAGGCTTAAGAGTAATGTCGGGAGGATAGGATAGCTGGCCTATTCCGCTGGACGTAAGATCCGGTCATGAGTGGCTCATGGGTCAAAATCCCATTCCTCCCAATATTCTATTATTTTTCCACTACAGCGCACCCGACCAACAATAGATTTGTCATGAAAATTTTTGAAACCTTACGACAGTAGATCAATCAAATAAAAATTGATTATGGGGGTAAATTTTCATTGCTCTGGTGCGGAGTCTTTAGCTTCATGCGGGTTTTTTTTAGAAATCGCGATATGCCTGTTTCCGGTAGTCGATTTCAAGAACATGAATGATCAGGACGTCATCATGGATTGAGAGAAGGGCACGAACGTCTCTCCGGACCCGGAGAGAATAAACCGGATGGTTTGGATTTGACGCCTTTATCTTTTTTATGAATTGATACGGGTCTTTTTTGATGTTCTGAATCGCACTGATAACTTTTCGGGCAATCTCCGGTGGCAATTTTTCCAGATCCCGGTCTGCACGATGAGTATATTTCACCCGGTACAGACTCATTCAACACCGTATTTCTTCTTGATATCTTCTTCAGAAATCAGATTTCCTAATTTGATATCGTTGAGACCTTCTTCTAACCCTTTGATAGCATCTGCACTGAGCGGTTCATCATCCACAGTGAGATTCACCAGGCGCTCGATAACGTCGTTGTATGATTCCTTCGGGTTATGTTTCAGGTTGTTTAACTGGGTTTTGAGATCTTCCCGGATGTAAATTGAACTTGCTGCCTGCATAGTAATACCTATAGGTGGCTATAGGTATAAAACCAGCTACCAGTCCCGGCAATAACAAGAGATTCGAGATGAGAACGAAGCCGGAGTGCATCCCTTGTAAGGTTCGCCGGGTTCCCGGTTACGTATCAAAGGCCATGGAGACGAGGTTGTTTTTACCACATAGTTTACCCCATCCGAACCTTAGAAACCCTGCCGGAATGCGAATATGAAGGTCTTTTTTTCCGGGGAAGGCTAAAAAATCCAGAGGTCAGGAAAAAAGCAAATCAGATCGTCTGATTTTATGACGATAACTTCATTTTATTAGGACATCTGGATACATGAATCCCAAATAGAAAATTTTTGATCACTATCCCCATTTTTCCCTTTACCCGATTCTTCCAAATCAAAACCCATTTTTAAAAATCTCGATTTTGCAGCCTTCTAAAAGAATATTTTTATGGTGATCAATTGATCACTATGTTCTGGGTTAACCGAATAAAAAAGGAGCTCGGAGACACTTTTGAAAAAATTGCAACGTGTTGAGCAGGTTGACTTTCATATCGGCGATGATGTGGATGTACGGTTTGTCAATCTTCAGCAAAAGACAAATGATGTTTTGGATGATATTGGGATGTCGCATCTATTTGAGCGTAAGACTTGTACGACATAGTGATCAACA
>JAUSBW010000129.1 GCA_030651815.1 Methanoregula sp. | reverse complement strand
TTACGCCTATAGTATATTAATTTCTAAGATTTAAATCTAAGTTTTTTGGGGTGTTGCACGGTTCTCGTTAGTTAGTCCGGACACAAATTGTTCTGGTTGGTAATTAATGAGACTTTTTTGGGGGGGGTCGTGAATGGGAATTCAAAGATGGATTTGTAAGGTATTTTCTTTGCCTGTGCCCGCTTCTGCTCGAACGTGTCCATTGCTTCGAGCCGGTTCATGAAGATGAGGTAGGACATCTGCTCGATGGACTGGAGCGGGTTGGAGAGCCCGCCACTCCAGAATTTGTCCCAGAGGGAGTCGATCTTTGATTTGAGTTCGGGGGCGAGGCGCATTAGAAAACCTTGTAATGGAGATTGTCGGGAGGACAATTAGCATTTTTGTTATCTTTTCGAAAAAGTAAGATTATGATCTTCTGTATAATTCTGGGATTTCATCGATTGATGGATACGATTTGACATTTTCAAAATCATTCGCGATGGGATCTGTGTTTTTCATTAATTCAGGACAAGGGATTTTTTTTGTTATCCCTCGATAGATAATTATCATGTAAACCAAAGCGCCTGTTAAAACTACATTTCCCGCGATGATTGGTAGATCATTGCTGATCAAAAGACCAAACATCGCAATAATTTCAGCGCCAAAAAAGAACAGGATGAGATTATAGGTATCCGATAAAACCTTGTTATATGGAGCAAGCAATGAAAATTCCTTTTTATCCAGCTTTGTTACCTCATAAAAAACCTGACATGAAAGAGTGTGGATTTTTTCAACTCCAGTCAGGGAAAGAGTCATTCCGGCTATCCCCCCGACAATGACCGGGATAGCCAAATTGACCAGATCAGCAGACATGATGATTCACAATTTTTTTTAAAAAACAGGTAAATTCCGAATCATCGCAGGAGTCTGCAAAAATTGTGAATCTATCGAGGTTTTCAGTTGATTGAAATGCTTAAGCAGTAACTCAATGTTATAGGCATCAGCATTTTCTATTACTGTTGCTTCGTCGTAATCCTGATTTGCCGGATGAAAATCCTCAAAGAGAATGTTATTATTGATTAGAGCGCTGTGCCTTTGAGGACGTTCTTTGTTAGAATAAATTCTCAGCCGGTCAGGACCGTACTTCTCTAAAAGATCTGCTAATTTTTCCCTTATCGTAGTGTCTCGTAATCTGGGGCCTGTTACCATTTCCACGAAGTAGTTCTGCCGAAGGGCTTCCTCAATGTTCTGAACCAACGTTCCCTCGCCTACAGTAAAGTAGGTAACCGGTTGGCGTTTATTTTTGGGGGTATCCACTATCCAATGCCGCCGCATCAGACGGGGGACACTGACGTCATGCCGATTGTAATGCTTGATACGGGAAATTTTTCCGAGTGCGTCATAGGGGGAAGAAAATAACCCCAGAGCTATTGCCATAATTACATGACATTCCCACTTTGACCAAATAAATATTTCTAATGAAATCCAGCTATAATACGAGATTTTCGTTCATTCAAGGGACCAAAAGGTTCATTTTATACCTTTCTCGCAACAAGCTCTCCGGCAAACGCCCTCTGTATCATCCCCTCAAACAACCCCTCGATTGCTATTCCCGACGCCACTTGCGAAGTGCGTAGGGCTTCGATACTCTCCGTAATCAGGGCGAACAACAACCGGAAGACAGACCCGGTCTTAAAATATTTATTAATAGATCATCACCCACTGTTACATAGGTACAGCCATGAAGTCCACCCGGCAGGATATCCTCTCTTCCTTAAAAAAACTCAAAGGAGAAGTTTCGAGAGAGTATTCCGTCAAGACAATCGGGGTGTTCGGCTCAGTTGCCCGTGATGAGCAGACGGGTATAAGCGATATCGACCTGCTGGTGGAGTTCTCAAAGCCGGTGGGGTTCGTCACCTTCATGCGGCTTGAAAATTTTCTTTCCGAGCGACTCGGGAACCAGGTGGACCTGGTGACGTCAGATTCCTTAAAACCGGTGATCCGGCAGGATGTGCTCTCTGAGGTCATCTATGTCTAAGCGGGAGATGAAACTCTACCTCACGAATATTGACGACGCAGTCTCTACGATCCAGTCCTATACGAAGGATATGACGTATGAGCAACTGCTCGCCGACCGGAAAACCCGCGAGGCGATCATTCTCAATTTTGTGGTGATAGGAGAAGCGATCAAGAAGATCCCGCAGGAGATTATCGATCGCCACCCCGATGTTCCCTGGAAAGAGTTTGCGGGAATGCGGGACAAGATGGTGCACGGCTATTTCATGATAAGCCCGACGATCATCTGGGAGACGAGCCGGCACGATCTCGCACCGCTTGCGGCTGTGGTGAAGGTGCTGCTCCGGGAATATGCGTGAGCGGATTCATTATTCTAATTCCCCTCTAAATTCCCTTTGCCTCATCCCTTCAGACAACCCCTCGCTCACTCTTCCCGACGCCACTTGCGTAGTGTGGAGGGCTTCGATTGTTGCGGGGATAGGGGCGAACAATTGCTTGAGAGCAATGACGAAGTTTCGGTGTGATTCAGGGGTCAGCCTTACCCCCCCACATAAGAATTCCCGGATGATTATTGCATTCTGCCCGGTATAATCCGTTTTTTATCGGTGCGGTCAAAATCCGTATCGAAGCTGACGAGCATCAGATCAAACTTTTCTGCAACAACATACTGGTAGGCATCATCGAAATCGAGCCCGAACGCCTCGGCTACCCGTTCAACCCGCACGATATCCTCACTACCTAATGAGAGAATGGTGATCCCTCCTTCTCCAAAGAGATCGCGGACAAAGTCTGAGAAGAGATGTACTGCCTTTTTCTGGTAGAGAATGATCCCTATCGAATGGAATGCGAGATCGCTGATGTGAAGATCCGCAGGAGCCCGGGTAGTGAACAGTGCCTGAACAGCTGCGGCTTCTTTCTAATCGAGCAGTAGTTCAAGAAAGATATTGGTATCGAGAAGGTACAACGTTCAGTCCCGCCACTCACGAGCCTTATGCTGGAGCTCTACAGAGGTTGTGCTGCTTTTGAGGTGGGAGAGCCCCCCGGCCCATGCCAGGCCGAACTTCTTTGCCGCAGGTTTTTTCTTACGGCTGGCGAGCTCCTCGATGTAGTGGATCGCTTCCTGCTGGAGATCAGGGGGAAGATCGTCTATCATCCGGTGCACAGATTCTGAAGTTGTCATGCAGGTTTTCCTTAGTGTTCTCTTAATAATTGGTATTCCCTGTGCAATAATATATAGTTCTTCTCAAGCGTTCAGTGTCGCGAGCTGGCGGCCACCAACCCGCGCTGCATCAGCCCCCCAGACAACCCCTCGCTCGCTTTTCCCGACGCCACTTGCGTAGGGGGGAGGGCTTCGATTGTTGTGGGGATAGGGGCGAACTGAGGATGGAGTGCTAGCTAACTTCCAAAATTCCCATATTTTGTGATCGCCTTTTTTTAAAAAAATCCAAAAATAACTCGCCTTGATTGAGAATTATTGTGAAAGCGACTCTAATCGCAATAACCATCGGTTGAAATGAGAGCATTCTTTGCGTATTGCATTGATCCCAATATTTTTAGCGATGATAACCCCATCAGTCGGTTTCTGAAACGAAGGATAAATTTTCCGGATTCTTTTTGAGGGTGCGGTCTGGGGATTATCGTTAATATCTTCAGGTGTGTTAAAAGCCGCACGGACTGATTGTAACTTGTGCAACTCCGAAGATGTACTGCCTGAAGCAATCATCGATTGATGAATTTGCTCAACTTTACTGAAGAGAATTGCTTCAAATTCATGCAGTTGGATATTTGGAATAAATCGAGGGTTATCGATGTCTTTTGCTAACTCTTCTTCTGCCTTCTCAACTTTTTTATACGGATTGGAATTGTGGATAAACTGTTCCCGGTTTGGAAAATCCGGTGGCAATGCGTATAAGTCAATCATTGTTGTGACGTACGATTTAGGATCCTGCTGTAACCACCGTCTCACATCTTTTTTCAAATGATCATACCTCAGAAAACCTCCCCGATGAGGTCTGCCGTTGCTATATCCTGTCGTAATACTATGAGCACGAACGTCAAAAATTCTGAACTGCTGGAGATGATCGATGAGGACCATATTGACAAAGGTCTCTTCTGTTGGACCTTCGGTGACAATATTTATCCTTATTTCAGAATTCATCTGGAGGGTCTCCCCCCGATGACATTCTTCTCCCATAATTCACCGACCGAATAATCAACAAGCCATGACTCGTACTCCGCTGGTTTGAGGCGTTCGATGACCGTTGCCTGATTTTTTCGGTTGACAACAAGCAAATCTTCCAAATTAAACTGGTTGACGAGTGGAACCGATTGTGTTGAGATGATAATCTGCGTTCTGGTTGCAGTGCTCTTGATCAGGGATGCTAATGCGTTTATTGCGTACGGGTGCAATCCCAGTTCAGGTTCATCGATAAAAATTGTTGACGGGATATCCGGCTGAAGCAATAATGTTGTCAGGCAAATGAATCGAAGGGTTCCATCAGAGAGATGATATGCAAGGAAGGGATAGTCCGATCCTTTTTCCCGCCATTCGAGCTGGATTTTATTTTCATTCTCCGGCATCGGCCGAAGGATGAAGTTATCAAAGAATGGAGCGACCAGTTGAATTGTATCACGAATTTTCTGATAATGATGAGGATGCGTCTTTGTTAACCGGTAAAGATATGCTGCCAGGTTCCCCGCATCGGGTCTTAAATAAAGATTATCATTGAGATCGCCCTGACGTTTCATTGGGGCGGTATCACTGGTGTCATGAAAGTGATAAACACGCCAGCTTTTCAGATGTTCTAAAACATGTCTTTCAAGACGATTTTTCTCTACTTGTGCCGCTGCAATTAAGAAAGTCTCCTGATGACCACTATGAAAGTTGCTCTGATATGGCGTGGCGGGATATTTTATCCGGTCATGAAAAAAAGTACTCTCTTCTTCGAAAATTAAAGAATTATCTAATGTTGGGACTAATTTGCATTCATAAATATTGAATAGATGAGACCCTTCAGATTCAAAATCAAGTTTTATTGATATTCGGTCAGTATGTTTCTGTCCATAGTAAAGGAAGGAATCAGCACCGCCAGATCTCCTGACGTAGAGATTAAGATTCCCTTCAATTATCTGGTTGAGGAATTTGAAGATAGAGATGAAATTGGTTTTTCCTGCCCCATTCGCACCTATCAATACATTGAGAGAATTGATATCGAGATCAAGTGATTTTATTGATTTGTATCCCTCAAGGGTGATATGTTTCAGTGTCATATTCAGCCGCTATGTTAGTTAATTATCAATCTATTTCATAAATCAGTATCGCTATCATTTTCAAATTGTTATTGTGAGCCCTCGTGGGGTTTCATCTGAAAACTCCCATAGTATTCACATCATTCCCTGTCGATAGCTCTCCAGAGAATGCCAGATGTATCATCCCCTCAAACAACCCCTCGCTCGCTATTCCCGACGCCACTTGCATAGGGGGGAGAGGGCTTCAACAGTTGGGAGGATATAGGCGAACAGGGGATGGAGAGCGAGCGACGGGAGAGAGGGATCCCTACTGTGGCAAGGGAGCTGCTGCGGGCAACTCGCTTAGCAGGGGGCGGGTGATGGGAAGAATAGTGGAGGGGTGACGCCACACTCTGCAGATACCGGCTATGGGATACTTCGGAAGCGAGAACGATGAAATGATGAATGTGACACGGGATCTCTTCTGCCGATGAAATGAAATAACACTACAAATTTTTTATTTCCAGCAAAAAGATGATGAATCACCGGCACTAACTATCACCAAAGGATTGTGACCGGTGACCTCTTTTTATAACATTAAAGGATAAGATGCTCTGACATACTCCCACGGCTAAAGTGCATGGGGTTCTAACGTTGCCGGGCATTCCAGCATTGCGTCGTGGGGTATCAGTGCTCCCATCGTACGCATCTCTTTCTGCGTACGATCGATCATAACATTGGTGCTCAGTTTGAATGCCAACATTGCTACCATTATGACCAACGTTTCCTTATAGAAAGGAAACTTAAAGAACTGTGCAGCACAATATTTTTTGTCTGTACACAGAACAAATTATTATCGAATGTCTACACAAATAAAA
>JAUSBW010000122.1 GCA_030651815.1 Methanoregula sp. | reverse complement strand
GATAGGGATTACTTTGAGCAGTGGAAGATCAAAGAGTTTCATCGGAAGAGAAATGTCACAAATTCCAAATCTGTTCTTAACTGACACCCGAAAGGGTAGTAGTGGCTCGAGCCGGATGAAGTGAAAATTTCAAGTCCGGTTCCAAGAAGACGGGGCGGGAGTAATCCCGCTCTGTTATTCGGCACTGTTCAGGAGGCAGAGGAGACGGCAAAAAGCAAATGCCTGCCTGTAATCGGCAGGATAGGATTGATCATCCAACCGGAAACGGTGCTGACTTGCTGTAGGTATTTCACGGCAAAGAAGGGTGGCTACCTATGAATGTATTGCATTCAATTACGTCTCACGACGAGAAGCATACAGACAAAGACCTTGCGACCCAGTGGAACTCAATTCACTGGAAAGATGTGAGGGCTCACGTCAATAGATTGCAGACCCGGATTGCAAAGGCAGTAAGGAATTCTTTTCCTATGGCCGCCCGGTAACCGGGTTGTGAAATGCTTGAGCCGTATGATGCGAAAGTATCACGTACGGTTCTTATAAGAGGGGGGAGAGGTAACTCTTCTCACTTATTCGGCAGACCAGTATTCGATGGATATCATGCATTACATCAAAACATTCCAGAAGAAACCGGGCGCCCTGAAATATTCAAAGGTGATGACACAGGTTGATAAGCAGATTCAGGAGTTGTTCAACCAGCATTACGCCAACAATCCCAAAGACTTCTTGTTCATTCTGGATCTGGTGAGAGAGACCTCGGTTGAAAGCCTCTGTGACGCCTTGAAACGCCTCAAAGAATGCAATCTCCACCCCGATTATAACACGATCCGCTTCTTTATTCACCAGACAATGGAAACTCCTTCAGAACCGTTCGAGGCACCTGCTGAATTTGCTGTTACGGAACCCGATCTCACATACTACGACCTTCTGATGGAGGCGTGAGATATGACGATGATTCTTGCAGATCTCTGTAAACAGTTGCGGATCAACGGCGTCTATGAATATATTCAGGAATACCAGCCAGACAACCATGAACTGGAGGATCATATGGCAATGGCGATCCAGACGGAACTTGATAAACGACAGATCAAACGACAGATGAGGGCACTCCGCCTGGCAGGGTTCCCAACGAAGAAACGGTTCGAAGATCTGGACACAAATCTCCTTCCGCAAGATGGAAGAGTGGCTATTCCCGCACTGAAGTCACTCACGTTTCTGAAAGAACACAGAAACATCATTTTGATCGGGAATTCAGGGACCGGGAAGACACATGTGGCAATTGCTACCGGCGTTCTTGCATGTGAACAAAACTATCGGGTTTCATTTCGTACTGCCGCTGCTCTGATCAACGAAATGGTTGAAGCAAGAAGCCAGAACCGGCTTTCACTTTATCTCCGCCAGTTCAAAAAGATCGATTTGCTTATCATCGATGAACTTGGCTATGTCACATTTGACCTTGTCGGCGCAGAACTGCTCTTTCAGTTGCTTGCAACCCGATACGAGATGATGAGCACGATCATCACGTCGAATCTGGCGTTCTCAGACTGGGTGAGAGTGTTTCATGATAAAACACTGACGGCAGCGATCCTTGACAGAGTAACCCATCAGGCACTGATCCTGAATATGAATGGGAAGAGTTTCAGAAGGAACCGACAAGAACAATCTTTATAACACAAGGTATCTTTCTAATGGGTAAGGGGGGTCAAATTTAAAACGGCGAATACATACCTTCGATCGTTACATCCCCACGGCATCTGCTCTTGGCATTCCGGCATGGTTCCGGCAAGTTCCGGCTTACTGAAGAACACCACGCGCCCATTTTTTGTACGACACATGCCAACTGGCAGACCGGGGAACCGTCAGGAAGTAATGTCTATTCTCCGCGAAAAATGGGCACTGTCCCAATTTAGACCGCAAAATGATAGAATAAAAATTCATTCCAGCTCCAAATATGATCTGATAGATTTTCGATCATTATCGGTGTCTTTTTACAGGGTAATGGGTCCATCCAGTTCCAATGGAATTGAAAAAATCCTAAAGCATAATTTAACGCAGCTTTCTTTTTTGAGATGCATTTGGTCCTTCTTACTAGACGACCCAATCTTTCACGGAGAATACTGTTGTAGTTTTCCACATCCGTTGTTTCGATTTTTTTCGTATCCGGGTTTCCATAGATGGGCTTTTTAATCTTCTCAACTACTTTACCCCCTTCACGAATTTTAATTACCTGGCCATAAACTATGCAATTTTCAGAATAATATTCTGCCAATACAACAGTATAATCATCGTTTCCATCAGAATAGATTTCTATCTTATTATCGGAGGTCGGCAATTTTGTTCTTCCGAACACTCTTTTCACCTGCTCGTTCTTCCCAAACGCTTCAATCGCGGCATCCGCATCCGCCTTCATCGCCTGTTGAATCAGCTTCGGCAGAAACACGAACAAAGGAAAAAACAAAACCACAGCGCCAATGAACGCAAGCGTGATCTCCGCCCGGCCAGCAAGGAAGATCCCGATCGGAACCACAAACACCCCGGCCAGCACCGCAGCCATCCCGACCTCCCCGAACCAGAAGTAATCCCATTGTGAAATATGGATCTTAGCCGATCTTTGGAAACAATCAATAAATTGTAATGCTGCGCCCGGACAACAAAGCTTTTTTCCTGTCGGATTTGATATTGAAGTGAGGAATGTGTGTATCTATGGATAAAGCAACCAGAATGCAGTTAAGCGTCATGTTCTTTGTGATTGGTGTAGCGATGATATTCATGCAGGATCTAAAACGGCTGGACACCATCAACCTTGGGTTTTCCTTACCGTTTGCTATTATGTTTTATATCGGCCTGATCTTCATGGTCATCGGGTATTATCTCAAATAAAAAAACCCTCATTTTCGCTCATGGTGGAGGGATAATTATGTCTTCATTTTGTTCCCGCTCTCAGTTGTTTCCGGTTTTTCTCTGTACTTACCTTAATCTCGCACTGGCGATCACCAGAGCACATTGACCGGACATACCGTGCCGGGTAGTCTTTCTTTAAAGAAGAGACCGTCATGAGCGTGAGGGCCATGCACCGGAGAAACGTGTGCTCGCCGTTTGCACCCATCTCATATCCCTTGTCAAGGAATGGGCAGCGTTTGATAATAATTACAGAACCCTCATCCGACACATCAATGGTCTCACTCTTGTAGTCCGGGCCGAAGAGGATTATCATCACCGTACGCATACTCTCTGCCAGATCGTGTGCGTTCTTTACGGGTAATGCGAGATCCCTGGCGATGGTAACTGCCCTACGGGAGAGTCCGATCCAGATCTCCCGCTCGATCTCATCATATTTTTCTCCCAGTACCTTTCTGAATGCCACATCGTACAGTGCAGGAAGACGTGCAGCGCAGTCAGCTGCAAGCCGCCACTTGACATCATCGGGAATGGACTTGAGATCAGGCATCGGAGCTTCTCCTCGCTGAATCGAGTATGGGAATGATGGTCTTATCAAACATTGTGTTGCTGCAAATATCTTCATAGTTCAGGCTGGGTCACAACTAGAAAATGAGGCGGTTGCTTATAAACTCGAGAAGAAAATATCCACAATTTGAGGTTATTTTATTGCGTTCATGAGGTTATGACCCTGCCTGATAGTTGAGTTATTTTTCAACTGAATTGTAAAAACTCCGGATATCTGCCGGAAATCGACATTTGTGCCTGATAAGTTCTCAAAGTCAGAAAAATCGTTCAGGAGATGACAACCTGATTAGAACCCTGCCTGCACCGGGGGCATCAGATGCGTTTTTGTACATCAGAAGAAGTTCATAACACCTATGTGCGTTTGAACATGGTATCCAGATCCGTGCGGCTGAACCGGATAATGGTCGGTCTGCCATGAGGACAGGTGAAGGGATTCCGGGTGAGCCTGAGCTGGTTTACAATGCGCTGGCATTGCTCCCTTGTGCAGACCGTGCCAGCCTTAATCGCCCCACGGCACGCGATAATCCGGGTAATCCGCTCACGGTTATTCACAGAACCGGTTGAAGCATCATTGACCAGATCGCTGATGATCTCATCGATAATTCCTGCATTTTCCATCCGCCCCAGCACCACCGGGATTGCACGGACAATGAACGTGTCCCTGCCAAAATCCTCAAGAATAAAACCTTCCAGTGTGAGAGCGGGGAGCAGATCCTGAAGGACTGAAGTCTCTTTTGGTGTACTGTGGAGGATGACCGGCCAGATAAGTTCCTGGGAGTGATGTTCCCCTTTTAACCGCAGCAATACCTGCTCGTAGAGGATTCGCTCATGCGCAGCATGCTGGTCGATAATCACCAACTCGTCAGTATCTGTCCGTCCAAGTATGTAGATGCCCCCGAATTCGCCAATGACTTCAATGGCCGGAAGTTTTGACGGAACCACGGGGATTCCGGTCATAAGTTCAGTCTGCCGGAGCCGCTGGTCGGAATCAATGGTCCCCGCATGGGTGGATTCACTGACTCCTGATGATACCGTTTCGGCGAGAGGGTATGTATAGGCCGGTTGGTTGTCAGTTGCTGTTGGCAGGGATACCATTTTCTGTACCGGGGCTTCAGCTGCGGGAATAAGGTCATGACTGAGTAAAGCTGCTGACACTGCTTTTCGGATCGCTTCTGCAATCTCTTTTTCCCGTGACAGGCGCACCAGTTTTTTTGTCGGGTGAACATTCACATCCACAAGACCGCAATCGATCTGAAGTGAGAGGAATGCAACCGGGGACCGGTCTTTGGCAAGAAGAGTGCCATACCCGGCCCTGACTGCTCCGTTGATGAGAAGAGAGGAGATGAAACGCCCGTTGATTATTACAAGCATTCGTGCCGTATCTTTTCGTGAGAGGGAGGGTTTCGAAATATAACCGGTGATGGTCATAAAAGGATACGCAGCATCGACCGGAAAAATGTGCTTTACCGTGTCAGCACCAAACAAGCGTGCAATAGTGTCAAGAGGGCGTGTTGAACGGTCGGTCACCATCTGCTCATGGCTGTTATAAAAAAGGCGGAACGAGATCTCCGGGTGGGAGAAACAGATCCCTTCCATGAGGGTGTGGATCCGGGCAAGTTCTGTGTTGATCGTTTTTAAAAATTTTTTCCGGGCCGGTATGTTAAAGAAGAGATCTTCGACAAGAATGCTGGTGCCTTCCGGAGCACCGGTTCCCGCATGCTCTTTTACTGTTCCCCCGGCAATCACAATCTTTGTACCGGTCACAGCGCCGGAACCCTGCGGTTTTGTGATCAGGGTCACACGGGATACCGCCGCGATACTGGCGAGTGCTTCTCCCCGGAAGCCGAGAGTCCGGATGGTGTCCAGATCCTTAATGCCGGCAATCTTGCTCGTTGCATGAGGCACAAATGCAAGCAATGCATCCTGTGGTGACATGCCAGAGCCATCATCGATGATCCTGATGCTGGTAATCTTACCGTCCGATGCAGAGAGGTCAATGCGGATAGAGCGGGCCCCGGCATCGATGGCATTTTCGACCAGTTCTTTGACAACAGAAGCAGGGCGCTCCACTACCTCACCTGCTGCGATCTTGTTGACCGTTGACTGGTCGAGAACGTGGATAACCGGAGTGCTATGCTCGCTGGTCATGGTTTTTCATCCTTGTCTAAAGTCTTTTTTAGTTCAGCGATCTTTGCGAGCGCCTGCATGGGTGTCATCTCATCTGTGTTCAGACGGGCGAGTGCCAGAAGCGTGGGGTGTTTAACGGGAATGCTCTTGTCGGCACGATCATCGACAAGGAGGATCTGCGTATAGCGCTGGGGGCGGGTGCCGGCAGGAACGGCCCGGTTCATACTCTCTGTTAAGAGCACTTCTGCCCGTTCTGTAACTTTTTTTGGGATTCCCGCAAGGCGGGCTACATGGATGCCGTAACTCTTGTCGGTTGCACCGGGAATAAGTTTTCTTAAAAAAACTACTTCATCCTGTGTCTCTTTTACAGCAAAGTGATAATTCTTCACTCGTTTGAGTTGTTCTTCCATAGCGATCAGTTCGTGAAAGTGCGTAGCAAAAAGTGTCTTTGGTCCCGTTGTCGCCTTCCCGTGAAGGAACTCAAGCACAGCTTTTGCAATCGAGCACCCGTCCACTGTGCTCGTACCCCTGCCGATCTCATCGAGGATCACCAGACTCTTTGAAGTGAAGTTGTTAAGGATATTTGCCAGTTCAAGCATCTCGACAAAGAACGTACTCTGCCCGCTTGCAAGATCATCAAAAGCCCCGACCCGGGTAAAAACACGGTCGAGGATGCCGATGCTGGCATGGCGGGCGGGAACAAAACTTCCTGCCTGTGCCATGATGCAGCAGAGGGCTACCATACGCATGTACGTGGATTTGCCGGCCATGTTAGCGCCGGTGATGATCATGATCTGCGTCTTACTACCCGATAGTTCGGTATCGTTTGGAACAAACCCTCCTGCCACACCCTGTTCAACCACCGGGTGACGCCCGTCACGGATCATGATGGCATCGCCGTCATTGAGTTGCGGACGCACATAGTCACGGGTCTGTGCCATTTCGGCAAGTGCTGCTGATACGTCAAGAATTGCAATTCCTGCGGCAATTGACTGTAGTGCATCGATCTGTTTTTGCAGGGTTTCTATAAGCGAGGCATAGAGTTCCCGTTCGAGCGCGAGCACCCGCTCATCGGCATTGGTGATGAGGGCTTCTTTTTCTCTGAGTGCAGGTATGGTATACCGTTCTCCCGTTGCCGTAGTCTGCTTACGTTCATAATGCGCAGGAACAAGGTGCAGGTTGGGTTTTGTGATATCGATATAGTAGCCGAAGATCCGGTTGTAACCGATTTTTAAAGATTTTATGCCGGTAAGTTCCCGTTCCTTTGCCTGTAGTTCAACGATCCAGTCCTTGCCGGAATGCAAAACGACCGTGATCTCGTCGAGTGCCGGGGAATATCCGCGCCGGATTACGCCGCCATTTCTGGCAATCAACGGGGGTTCGTCCACGATCGCTCTTTGTATAAGACGGATGGTTTCCGGGAGATCCCGGATTTGTCCGAGCGCTTCATGCAATAACGGGGGCAGGCTTTTGTTGACGAATTCTTCTAATGGCTTCCTGAGTTCCGGCAGCATCAGGAGAGAATCGGCAAGAGCAAGGAGATCCCGTGGCCCGGCATTACCATATGCGATACGGGCGGCGATCCGTTCGATGTCTGCGACATGGGTGAGATGGGAACGCAGGGAGAGCCGTTCTGCGGTATGTCCTGCGAGAAATTCGACAGCATCGAGCCGGTGGTTGATCAGGTCAATGTCGGTGAGCGGGCGGGTGAGATGACGGCTTAAGAGCCGGCTGCCCATCGATGTTTTTGTGAGATTTAAGCAAGAGAAGAGCGTTAAGCCTTTTTGTCCCCCGCGAATGCTCTCCATCACTTCGAGATTGCGCAAGGTGATGGCGTCTAACATCATACTCTGGGCAGATGTACGCCGGGACATGCTGGAGATATGGGGGAGCGGGGAGTACTGGGTCTCCTGTGCATAGGCAAGAGCTGCACCTGCCGCACCGATGGCTGCCGGCTCGCCCTCGCACCCGTACCCGGAAAGAGTGGTAACGCGGAATTGGGAAGTGAGGAGGCGGCTGGCCTTTTCCCCGTCAAACAGTACGTCTGAAACCTGCGAGACCAGCACACCCCGTTCCTGTATACGCTCTTTTAAATCCTCCGTTACGGCAGATGGCATAATTATCTCTGCCGGGTGGTATCTGGCGATCTCTGATAAGAGGTTCTGGTGATCTTCATCCCGATCGGTTGTGGTAACAAAAAATTCGCCGGTCGATATATCCAGAAGTGCAATACCCCACGTGCCCTTCTTTTTGTCAGGACAGATGGCCATCAGGTACGTGGCTGCTGATGAGGAGAGCATGGAAGAATCGATCACCGTGCCCGGTGTGATCACCCGGACAATCTCCCGCTTTACTATCCCCTTTGCGGTTTTGGGATCTTCTACCTGTTCGCAGATGGCTACCTTGTAGCCTTTGCTGATAAGTTTTGCAATATAGCCATCGATAGCGTGATAGGGAACACCTGCGAGCGGAATGGGATTGTCGCCAATCTTTGACCGGGAAGTGAGCACTATCTCCAGTTCCCGTGAAATGATCTTCGCATCTTCTTCGAAAGTTTCGTAGAAATCTCCTATGCGGAACAGGAGGACTGTATCAGTAAATTTCTCTTTTAGCTCCCGGTACTGTCGCATCACCGGAGTGAGGCGGGGACCTGCCAGTTCAGTATCGGACTCAGCCAGCGGGGATTCACGAACCATGGGTGTTGAAATGTAGCCTTCCGGATCAATTAATACCGATCTTTCATGCATTCGCCACTCACGCAGTATGGCGATAAAGAGTAAGGATAAGTAAGGGAGATGAGAGCACCAGCGCGATCAGCCCAAAGCCGAGACCAAGGGCAAACCCCATTCCTATAATGCGCGTAATTTCCGTTAAGATACTGACTGCCCACGGAATCTGGCTCCAGAGGATGAGCACACCAGTTAAGGCAAGAATGCAGATCCCGATGCCTGCATTCCTGATGTCCTGCATGCTCGGTGCAGCTGACAGGATGAGGCTGAGTACCAGGTACAGGTAGAGAAGAAACCATGCATTGAACTGTACCACGAGGTTCTGGGAAAATATCTTAAGAATCTCACCTCCCAGCACAATCACCGCATCGTTCGAATCGAATGACAGAGGAAGTGCGGGAAGCAGACAGCCGAGATAATCTGAAAAAAACCAGGTGCACAAGGCAAGGACAAGAGGGATGCAGAAGAGCGGTGCGGTGCTGATCACAACATTCCCAATCACGGGAATCACCGGGGGGTTGTAGGTGACAGAGCCGCCCTCTTTGGAAAAAAGTACCACGTTACGGATTTTTGCACCTGTGAACAGGCAGCCGAGCATATGAGCACATTCATGGACAACAACGCCCGGTGCGCGGAGTATATAGTAAAAAAACCTCACGGGTATTGCCTGAGCCCAGAGGAAATCCAGTGCTATCGAGATGAATATCACCCCAATGCCCGTTGCGATGACAAGGAGAAACCCGGCGTATTCCATGGAGAATTCCCAAATTACCTGTACTGTTTGGAAGCATCCCCCATAAGTTGAGCTATGAGGTATGCTACTGCTGAAAGCCTCATCATCTCAAACCTCCCATGAGGCATTATGCCGGAAGATGACCCTTTGGCCGATCCTGATACTGATGACAATAGCAGGTTGCATAACCGTCTGATCCATGAGAAGAGCCCGTATCTTCTCCAGCATGCGGAAAACCCGGTGGACTGGTACCCGTGGAGTGAGGAGGCATTTTCACGGTCTGCCCGCGAGGATAAACCGGTCTTTCTTTCGATAGGATATGCCACATGCCACTGGTGTCATGTGATGGCGCACGAATCGTTTGAAGATCCAGAGATTGCCGAACTGCTCAACCGGGATTTTATCGCAATCAAGGTAGATCGCGAGGAGCGTCCGGATATCGACAGTGTGTATATGACCGTCTGTCAGCAGATGACAGGGCAGGGAGGCTGGCCACTCACGATTGTCATGACCCCGGATAAAAAGCCATTCTTTGCTGCCACTTACATCCCTAAAGAGACCCGGTTTTCGATGATGGGGCTTCTTACTCTTCTTCCCAGAATAACTTCGATGTGGCAGGAACGAAGATCGGATCTGATCAGCTCTGGCAATAGGGTAATTGCCCTAATCGCTTCTCCCGGTATCTCCTCATCCGAAACTCAACCCGGTGAGGATCTCCTTGATGAGGGCTATAACTCGCTGCTCATCCAGTTCGATCCTGTGTACGGGGGATTTGGCAATGCTCCGAAATTTCCCACACCCCATACTCTTCTTTTCCTGCTCAGGTATGGAGCAAGGAAAAGTAATACCCGTGCACTCGCGATGGTTAAAAAAACACTCGATGCCATAAGGAATGGCGGAATATATGATCATCTGGGGGGAGGAATCCACCGGTATTCAACGGATGCACAATGGCATGTCCCGCATTTTGAGAAGATGCTCTACGACCAGGCTCTTCTGGTTATGGCCTATACCGAAGCATATCAGGTAACCGGGAACACAGAATACAAAAAGACCTCTGAAGAGATCATCGGGTATGTGATGCGGACACTCCGTTCACCGGATGGGGCTTTCTTCTCGGCTGAGGATGCCGATAGTCCGGAAGGCGAGGGGGCATTTTATGTCTGGACTTTGCAGGAGTTTAAAAATTTACTGGGAAGCGATGATGCAGCACTCGCAGCACTGGTATTCGGTGCAACCTTAAACGGCAATTTCCAGGATCCTGAGCGGGGTTGTGGGTATAACATTCTTACCCGTACACATCCGCTCGAAAATATTGCAGTTTCTCTTGAAATTTCAGAGCATGAACTTGCAATGCGCATTGAATCAATCCGCTCCCGACTTCTTGCAGCGAGAGAGCAGCGAGTCCGCCCCTCCCTTGATGATAAGGTGCTGAGTGACTGGAACGGCTTATTCATTGCTGCACTTGCACAGGCAGGTCGGGTTTTTGAAAATCAGAGCTATGTTGATGGGGCAAAAACTGCCATGCAATTCATCCTTACGCGGATGTGCAGTGATGACGGGGGTCTCCTGCACAGGTACCGTAACGGGGATGCAGCGATTCCGGGATTTGCAGATGATTATGCATTCATCATCCATGCGCTCATCGAACTCTATGAAACAACGTTCAACCAACAATATCCTGCCACGGCTTTGAAACTGAACAGATATTTGTCTGAGCATTTTCAGGATACAAAAAATGGTGGTCTTTTCACAGTATCGGATACTGCCGAGGCATTGATTATTCGTAAGAAGGAGTGCTATGATGGTGCCACCCCCTCCTGCAACTCTGTTGCGTTTATGAACCTGCACCGCCTTTCCCGGCTGACCGGAGATGCAACACTTAAAGAGAACGCTTCAGTCCTGTCACGGTGCTTTGCCGGAACGCAAAGCCAGTCACCATCTGCCTGTACATGGTTTTTATACGGACTCGAACAGATCGTTGACCCCCACGAAGTAGTGATTGTGGGAGATGATGGAGCTGAGGATACACAGGCGTTGATCCTGGCGCTGCGATCACATTATCTGCCCTCAGTTACTGTCATGCAGTTTGCACCCGGTCCGCAGGCATCAGCGCTGGCAGAAATCGCCCCGTTCACCCGAAATCTTTCCATGATTGGTGGAAAGGCAACTGCATATGTCTGTTCCGGGCTTGCGTGTTCGATTCCGGTCACTGATCCAAAAGATGTCCTTGCACAGATTGCTCTCTTAAAAAAGCATGAGTGAAAAATTCAAAGATTTTTCAGCGCAATGAGATCCTTAACACCGACCAGTTTCCAGACCAGTGATCGTTCTTCTTCCCCAATTGCAGCCGGAGGGTCCAGCGGTGAATGACCAAGGGCCGCAAGGATATTGCACGAGAGGTTGCGCTCTACGATAAGATCCACAAACTTTTGCCGGATAATTTTCTTCTCAATCGAGTCGTGCACTTCCTCTAAATATCCCTGGAGCGTCACAAACGTGTAAGAAGAGAGATCTTTTGTGTATTTCTCTATCTCTACTGAGGCATACGGGCTTTTACGGAAATACTCAATCTTCTTCCCGTATTTTGTTGAGAGGAAATACAAAAATGAACCATCAAAGACATACAGGAACGGGGCAATATAGGGATATTTCTCTCCCTGGAAAGCGATACGGCAGATGTATCCCTTCTCTATCAGACAGTCGTATTCAAGTTTTTCCATCCTCGGGATCTTTATAATTTCCATACACTCACAACAATCTGCGTTCCCATACAAAGAAGATAAACCTTGTTAATTCTGATAAGAATAATAAAAACACTTTTTGTTATTTTTCGATTGTGAACCCTGCTCGTTTCCATGCGGTTATACCGCCCGGCACATTGGTCGTGTCTCTATAGTTGTGCAGGGCAGGGATGCTTGTTGCAAGACTGCCCTTGTAACCGGCATCGCAATAGAGCACAAGGGGTTTATCTCCTGGGATCTCGTCGAGATGAAATAAAATTTCCCCTACATACCGGTGATGTGCATTCTGTATATGTCCGACCGGGTCCCGGTTCCTGATGTCCCGCACATAGAGAAGAAATGGCGATTCTATCTGAAGGCGTTCATTGAGTTGCTGCACGGAACACGAGGGAAGGGTACTAATCTCCTGCGCGGCTTTTGTCCACTGGGAAAAACCTCCCGCAGGATATCCTGAAACATTGATTGTGTCCAATAATCGGTTAAGATCTCTATTTCAAAAGCTAACATTTGTCATGAAAACGTACATGATTCCCATCGGGACACAAGCATACAAAATGAAAATGCAGGGGACATTTTCATATTAAATTTTGAAATCTGCCGACGAGAGAACAGACAAATGGAAATTGAGTTTTGAGTGCAAAATTTTCATTGCTCCGGTGCGAAGCCTTTGGCTTCATGCAGTTTTTTTTTAGTTGTGTAAAAACATTGATCACGGTAAGCTGGGAAAACGCTTGCGAAATTGCGATAAGATCTCATTTGTGGAAGGGCGCACTGCCAGCCCTTCTACGAAGAGACACTATCAAGAGGTAAACTCTAAATTAAAAAAAAAACTGGTAAATTATATTCATTTCCGTAATCGTCCCGGGATTTCGACACACCCGGGATCTTAGCCGGACCGGGTACATAACCGATATCTGAGAGGAATGGGGCTGGGGTTTCCACCGGACAGGTGGGATTTGATCAGTGTGCAGATCTCGTAAAGTCCCACAGGCACATACCCGATAACTTCTGCACTTACGTTGATACGGCGATCAACAAAGTTAATGAAAGGAAAATGACGGAGATCGTTGTTGTGGTGATGACCGTGGATAGTCCAGCCATTAAAGTCCGGAGGGATATCAGCAGGATCATGCACCAGAAGGAATCTCAACCCCATAAAATCCAGTATTGATAATGGAACTGCTCCCAGTTCAGCATCGTCATGATTGCCCCGGATGAATGTTATGTTCCCATTGAGTTTTTTCCGGTATTTCTCTGTGCCCAGTGCATGTTTACCATACCGCAAATCACCCAGATAAAATACCCTGCTCTCAGGTAAGATCACGTAGTTCCAGTTATCGATAAGGACACGATCCATCTCTGCTACATCGGAAAAAAGGAATGGCCGGGAACAGTACCGGATGATGTTGGCATGACCAAGGTGTAAATCCGAGATGAGGAATATATCCCCTTCCCGGGTCTGTTTCATGGATGTAAGTTCAAATCCGGTTTTTTTACGGAAGAGTGAAAGGCTGTTCTGCCATGATTGGGATGTGTGACTATATCCCTTTGGAATCCAGCATTTCTCTAAAAGACTATATTCTTTAAGAATCTTTTCGCCCTGCATCACGGTAATTCTGAGTCCGGTCTCATCCAGCGTCACAGGCCAGATGATCTGTCTGGATTTCATAGATGTCTTTTTTTTCAGTTTTACAGACCCTGAAAAAAAATCAGGCCGCGTCCGGTCAATGTATGGCAGCATATCATCGGATTTTTTTATAACTGAAAAGATCTCTTCTGCATCATCAGGATCAAGCCGGTTGGCGATGGTTACGTGGAACCATTTCTTCCCGGGATATACATCCCACACATTATAGCTGCAGGTTATTGGAGTGAGCACTTCAGCGATTGCGGTAGTGAGGCTTTTGAGTGCATCCGGAGGTCGGACTAAAAACGCGATTACACTCCCATGCATACCTTTTCGTCTCTCCCAGCCGTCAATCATGAAAGGGATGGGCTCGTATCGGGATGCAACCTGCCCGATTGTGTCCAGGAGCTGATCCGGACTGATCCCTTCGTTGAGACTCAATGGTCCAAAAAGGGTGACATGCGGATGTTTCTCAACAAATGTCTCCAACCGGAACTTTTTGGCTATGGCAGAGATCGTCTCGTTAATCCGCCATTTTGTAGTTCCAAGACGGATCTCAATGAGAAATATTTCATCCATGCGTTGCATCCCGGTAGATCATTTCTATATGCCGTCTTTTAAGTTAAATCTTTGATCTGAAATATGCCTGAATCAAAAAAAGCAATGCTTATTATCTGACATACTCCCACGGCTAAAGCGCATGGGGTTCTAACGTTGCCGGGCATTCCAGCATTGCGTCGTGGGGTATCAGTGCTCCCATCGTACACATCTCTTTCTGCGTACGATCGATCATAACATTGGTGCTCAGTTTGA
>JAUSBW010000106.1 GCA_030651815.1 Methanoregula sp. | reverse complement strand
CCCAAATAGCGCCGGTCTAACACCTACAGTAAGTCAGTACCTTGGAAAAGATTTTCGAGTCCAATGTCTTTCATGGTCTTCTCAAGTTCCGGTGTGAGATTGAGAAAAACAGTTTTTTGTTTATTATCAATGGTCACTTGTGTTCTCTCAACACGAGCCATCTTCTTCAGAAAATCTGATGCACACTCCGCTGGATTTTCCGGAAATGCTGACTTGAAAAGGTTGACAAATGCCGTATGAATCCTTAATGAAAGCACATTTAAGAAGATATACGATTTCACCCGGTTCTCTAAACGGTGGCGGACAGGCATTATCTCTCGCCCTGATTTTACCTCCTGAAATTTCTTCTCAACGAAATCCTTACCGAAATATTCGTCAATCACTTCCTTTGCGCTAAGATTATCTTTTGTTGAAAGGATCGCCCACTTCCCATCTGATTTTTGTGCATCTTTGATCGTTTCTTCATTGAATTCCCAAGTTCCTGTAACATGTTCGTTGCTCTCACTAAAAGCAAAAGTAAAAAACCGAAGATTTGACTTTAAAACCAATTCTAAGGCAGCGATTACCGTTTCTTCTTTTAATTCTTCAGAGTTTTGTAATATCGGGCTAATCTTTTGTGAGAGAGTCGATAGAAGGGTATTCCGGTCTTCAGATTCTTTAAGAGCCGCATACGGATTTGCATAAATTGTGATTGAATGCATTTTTCCATAAATCTTTGATCGAACTTTTCGTGCATAAACCCCTCCACAAGCTGTTTTCTTCACTTGATATTGTGGCGTTTTTGGAATCTCGATATCGTGCAGGATGGTCTGTACTACTTTAGTCGTTTTTGGTAACCCACAGATAATATCCCAATGAAGACCTTCAATACAGTTGATTGACTTCGTTGAAACATTTCCCCTATCCCAGATTACTGTTCCAGGTTCGATAGATAAATCGCTCAATTTGCAAAATAAATTCTTGATTGTTGTTACTGAGGTCCTATCTCCAGGATAGGTAAAGTGAAATATTGGGTACCGATCAAATTTTGAGACCAATATCGCCAAATTAACCTGTTTTCAACCAATATGTTCTGCATTGTATCCCAAACTCGCTATCGGACAAGTATCCCCATGGAAAAGGATTGCCGTCATATCATATGCGACAACTTCACTCTTACCGGGGGGCAGGGGATAGACCTGTCGCCACCGCTGGCAAAGCCGATCTTCGATAGGGGGAGAGAGGTCAAAAATTCTGCCAGAGTCATGATCCTTTGAACAGATGAAGTCTAATGATTCAAGAAAAACATCTTTCGAAAAAGATTTTGGAGAGATTCCGGTAAGCAAGGGAAGATCGGTTGCCCTGACCCATTCAAGTAATTGGGTTGCACTTTCAGGATCAATTACTCTGTTTATTGCCCAAATTGAAAGGATTTTTCCTGGAGTTATCGTCATTGAGTGATCGAGGGGTAGGCAAATCTGATCAATAATTTCCCGGATTCCCAGTTTTTCCGCCAGATGCCAAAGAACGGTCACATCTCCCGTTTGAGTTGTACGAGAGAATTCTAATTTTTGTTCTTTGTTCACTCGCGGTTTAGGAGTTATTTTGGGCGTACCTTCCACACCGACATACCTTACGTAAGTACTTTTTACCTTTCCATCGATCCGTTCTGACTTGTACTCAGCAAGATATACTCGTCCACCTCTTTTGTGTCTTTTAATCGCCATGTAGGTGATATAACACCTACAACTTTATAACAGTTTTGATTTGATTCTGTAGCGTCATAAAATCAGCCAAAATTTTAAGAAATTGTTACTGAGTAGGTGATAGGATTTACGCTAAAGGGGTTAC
>JAUSBW010000091.1 GCA_030651815.1 Methanoregula sp. | reverse complement strand
CACAATAGGAGGGATTACTCCCAAGGTTGTTTGTTGAGCGGAGCTGGCTATTTGTTGTCAGCAACCCGGTTTTGTAATCGTGGGGATTGTCTTGGGCCCTCAACGTTTTAGATCTTTTTCGAATTGTTTCGATGGGTTTATCCGTTAATGATCAGTTACATTTGATCAATTAGAGTCAGGGTTGTTCAATTTACAGTTGAATCTTTACACTACCCGCGAAAGTTGATTGTCCAAAAGAGCATTTAGGAAAAATCGTTTATTTGGTGATCCTGAATAATGACGAATAATGAGAAACCAGAAAATAAGGAGAAATCTATCGAAGAGCTAGAGCGAACAATCGATCAGTTGAAGAAAGAACTTGAAATAGAACGTAACCAAAAAAATGAACTTGAAAGGGAAAATGACAACCTCAAAAAACAGCTTGCACAATTACAGGGATCTGCTCCGTTTCTTGCAGCATCTTGTAAAACTGCTGAAGCGGGGGGAGTTCCCAGTTCAAAAACATTTTACCGTAGGAATAGGCAAAATGAAAACAAAAAGGCCAAAGGTGGCCAACCCGGGCATAAAGGTCATGGTAGGGAAAGGCCGACTTCAAATTCGCCGTTTGTGAATATCACATTGGATACATGTCCTGACTGTGGTACACATTTGCATAACCCTGTCAAAGGTGCAGAACAAAAACGCACCATAACGGACATTCCATTTCCAAGGCACATTGTTTACGAAATAAGTTACCCAAGATACTGGTGTTCCAATTGTAAGAAGTTGGTTCGCGGAGAATTGCCTTTACCCCCCAACCAACAATTCGGGCCTGCCGTATCTTCTTGGATAGCTTATCAAAGAATGTTAGGATTGAGTATAGGGAAAATCAAATCCAGTTTATTCGAGACCTATGAGATTCGTATGAGTGAAGCTACCATTCTGAAACTAGAGAAGTGGGTGGCAGATACACTCAAAGAAGACTACGAAAAACTCAGGGATGAGATAGTACGCGGAAATAACATCAATGCTGATGAAACCGGATTC
>JAUSBW010000075.1 GCA_030651815.1 Methanoregula sp. | reverse complement strand
CAATCGAAAGGCGCAGTCCGGAAGGAAACACCATTCCCCACGCAGCAATCGCATCCCCCGTCAACGATAAAGCAGAAAACAACCACACAATCCGGGACCGGCCCAGATCAAACGATAAAAGAGAATCCTCCGGCGCCGTCCCGCTCATGAACAAATGATCCCGGGCCCGGGTCAGCGCCACATACAACAAACGCTTCCTCTCGGCCCGCTCCTTCTGGCGCTGCAACTCCCGCAGCATCACCATTACAGCACTTTCGGTCATCTCGTAATTGTCAGCGGGATTCGGGACCCTGACCCTCACCATCAGCGGATTGTCCCCAATCATGATGGGGCCGGGGCGATCCCGGATGGTCGTGCCCATGTCCGGCACAAACACAATGGGAAACTCCAGGCCCTTGGCCGCATGGACCGTCACGGCATTCTCCGCAAAGGGCATCAAAGCCTCGCCACCACCCTCCCCGACCCGCCCGGGCACAAACAACCCAAACTGAAAAGCAGCCGCCCGATAATTTTGTCAAGGCGATAGAAAACTGCACAAAAAGAAAAACCCGGTCGCTCTCATCCACCAGGATTAGCCAGAATTAATCACATGCCCCAACCCCCGCTTTCATTTACTTTAAACTTTAAGTAAATAACAAAGTAAATAACCCGGGCCACCAATCAACATGAAAAGGAGAGAACAAAAAAATGCAGAACGATATCCTCTCCATCTTAAACGAATCCGAAGGGCTCAACGCGAAAGTCTTCTCGCTTGTCCGGCTGAAGCTGCTCGCAAGCCTTGCCGCCCTCGGACCCGATGGGGCCACCTACCGCGAACTCAAGGCAGCGCTCGACATCAATGACGGCGTACTGTTTGCAAACCTCAATGTCTTGAAAGACATGGGCTACCTCACTTCAGAGAAGATCACCTCTGAAGGAAAAGAACTCGAACTTTATAGCATCACGACCGAAGGGCAGGATGAATGGAAGAGAACAAAAACCTGGCTGTGCCGGTTCCTCCACTGCGGAGCATGAGACCATGGAAAAACGGAAAAAAGTCATTGCCATCTTTAAAGAACTGGACTTTGCATTCGATATCTCGCGGTTCGATGACCGGCTCATCGCCCAGAAACTCGTCTGCCTGCTTGAGCTCAAAGGCATCGATCTCGGGTATTCCTGCAGCCTGTACGTGCGGGGACCATACTCTCCGGACCTGACAGTGGACCTGTATGCGTTCACCAGCGAATTTGAGAACTTAGAAACCGGCTCCCGGTTAAATACCCGGGAGAAAGAAGCAGCCGAAGAGCTCGGCAGGATCTTCGGCCTCAGGCCGGTCCCGCTCGAAGTCGGGGCAACCTACGGGTATTATACCCTGCGGCAGAACAGCGATCCGCTCGAAGCATCACGACAGGTAAAAAGGTTAAAACCGTTCTATTCAGAAGCCCAGATTGCTCTCGGTATCTCAAAAGCAAAAGAGTTCCTCTATAAACCCACACCAGAGGATCTCGAAGAGTTAAAGAAGGAGACCGGTATCTGGCAGAGGGCCTCATTAAAAACACTGGAGCACTAACCCGATGAAGAGCGGCACGATCTGGCTCGTGGATCTATCCGATAAAAAAAGGGCATGAACAGCGGGGGATGAGGCCCGCAATTATTGTCGGCGGTGCAAATGGTCTCATCCTTATCGTCCCGCTGACCAGCAGCATGAGCAGTGCCCGGTCTTCGCATACGTACACCATTACCCCTGACGTGCACAACGGCCTCGATGTCGAGAGTGTTGCCCTTGTATTCCAGATCGTTGCGCTGGACCTAGGAGCGGTTCCAGCACCGGATCGGTGCCATCGGCGAACAACAGCGGCTCGCGATCATTGCTCTTATCCAGAATCTGCTGGAACTGGATTAACTTTTTTTTAATACACACAAAGCGCCTCAGTACCCCGGGCCTGCACCCCATCTCTGACATCCGGGCCTCACCACCACCCTCACTGACCCCGACCGGGCATAAATAAGCTGAAACGAAAAGCAGCCGCTATATAGAGACTCTCCAATTAGAGAGTTCTGAGTAAAAACCTATCTGTCTTTTTCATATCTCCCGTTCATTCACCGGTAGATCTATATACTTTCCCGGTGCCCCCATATGTCCAATCCGGCATATGGAAAACAGACCTCAGAACCGGTGAGTGAAAAGCAAATTACCTCTGCGTCAATTTGTGCAGTACTTACCCAGCTTGATATTCAGGATATCGTTGAAACTATTGATCGTGAGTATTACAGTGACAAGAAATGGCATTACCGTTTCAGCGTTGAGGCAATGCTCAAACTTCTTGTGGTAATGCACTTTTAGAAATATTCGTATGAGAAGACGATTTTCAGTTTAACCGAATCCGAGATTCGGGATCTTGGTTTTATTGATTCATTGAATCAGGAGATCCTACCGAGTCCAAGTACCTTGCACCACTTTGTGAAATACCGGCTGGGAGTTACCGGCATAAAAAAAGTCATGAAAATGAACGGCAAGATGTTCAGTGGGCTCCTTAAACCAGGTATCGCAACGACTGATTCCACTCCGATGGAGGCATCCCGCTATAATACTCATGCTAAGTTCAATCCCCATTACAACATGAAGATGTATAAGGCCCATATCACGATGATCGGGGAATTTCCCCTTTACATGACATTCACTGACGGCGATGCTCATGATTCACCGGAACTCGTCGACCATATCATGACGGTCAGGAAAATGGAGCCGATATTGCATGAATATTGCCTTGACAGCGGCTATGACTCATTTGAGAATCACGCAGATATCTGGTATCATCTCTCAGTAATCCCGCATATCAAGATGAAAGAGAATGCTGTTGACAACAAAGAGGGATCTCTGAAGAGAATCGACCATTGGGTGAACAAGATGTGGAAAATCGGTGGTGATTTTCATGCATCTCTCGATGAGAAGTTACGGTTTCTCTATGAACATGACCGGGCTGAACAGGTCGGCATGTATTGCAGAAACCGGTCTATTAACAACCAGAATTTCGATATTGTCTATCGTAAACGGAGTAAATGTGAATCGATCCATGCACATATCAAGGATAATGTGACATTCGATGTCCGGGGTATCCAGTTCAGGAGCAAAGAGCTTTACGCGCTCGTGAATTTCATCTCATACCAGTTGCTGTTGCTGACGAATATTCAGAACAACGTCAAACCAGTGAACGCTTTCAGATTTTACTTTTAAGGTTTTTCTCTCACCACTCATACTGACGGAATCGACAAGGAAAAATATAATTCCTGCCATTAGCTTTGCCTATCCATTTTTATCTCGTGCCGGTTAACGGCGGGGATAGGGCCATCAGATTAGAAATCGGTCGATTTGGGCTAATTGGAAAGTCTCATATATTGTTACGCTGATAATCAAGAAAGACGAATGCGAAAAGACAAGGGTCGTTGATGTGCGACTCTCTGCTATAAGGTATTGATAGAATCTACCTGAAAAATAATACATGAGAATGGGGATTGAGATGGATATACAAAAATTATCGAATGCCCCTTTGGTCGAAGCAATTTTTGAATTACGGTGGAGACGTAAAGATAGTGATGTAAATAATCCTATCATCGATCCACATTACAAGGTATTAGTTGGGGAACTCTATGGAGCACTCAAAAAAGAATATCCCTATCATGAACAATTGCCAACAGCGGACATCCCGGAACCAATTGCAACATACGTTATCCAGCATAGATTCCGCAAAGAAAAAGATAGCTGGCCATTGATTCAGGTTGGACCTGGCATTATCACACTGAACGACACGGAAAATTATCTTTGGAGTGATTTTGCAAAAAGAATATCCGAAATGGTGGAAATGTTTTTTAATATTCACCCGGCACCCGATAATCTTGAATTCTCCGGTATCGTCATGAGATATATTGATGCTAGCGAATTCGATTATGAAAAGT
Source organism: Methanoregula sp. (assembly GCA_030651815.1). Classification (GTDB taxonomy): domain Archaea; phylum Halobacteriota; class Methanomicrobia; order Methanomicrobiales; family Methanospirillaceae; genus Methanoregula. The sequence goes on along the minus strand of JAUSBW010000075.1, from coordinate 2,607 downwards.
CTAATATCCTTGAATTTTTGTCATCAAAATTAAAAGTGAATGCATCAATTAACGAGGGGTTATTCGAAAATGCACCCGCAGAGAAAATACCGGTTGGTGTGGATCTTAAATTCACGTATCCTTCGCATCAACCCCGTGGGGTTATTCAACTTCGTTGTGCACGAGGAATGAAAAAAGAAAAAACCGCTCTGGTTTGGGAAACGGTTGTACAATCATTAGGACATGACGTGCCAAAGACCAAAGACGAAATTGTGAAATGGTCAAAAGACGCACATTCATTGACTCATAAATGGTTCTTTAAAATGATTGAAGGTGACTTATTGGAGGAATTCAGATGATACACCATGGACACTGTAACGAATATGGTCCCACTATGATCAATCCGGGAAGATTATTCTCAGAACTCAGGACAACGGGAATGTGGAGACCCATGGAAGATACAATGAGTACTGATAGCTACAGGGAAATTATTCCAAGATCTACTCAAAGTACCGTGATGCAATTGCCAGAATCAATATATGGAAAAAGTATGTTATCCGAAGGAATTAATGATGAAAAAATGTTGTTTGGAGTATGTGAGGATACATCGGTTATCCATCTCGAACCAATTAAAAAATTTAGCTTTACTGCAAGAGTCGTTTCTGTAAAAAAAGGAACGATAAAAAACATTGATCGAACAACTATTGAACTGTAATTTTCCTGATACACATGGACACCCCGGCATGGTATGAGATTGTTGACAAAGACGCCCCCCTTTATCAGGGAGATATTCTTTTTTCAATCCCGCTCATCCTGACAAAAGATGATCCGACAAAAGAAACTATCGAAGTAGAAGTTGAAGATTATCAGGGAATAATTGTATCGCAAACATGCGATTTAACCTGCAAAGGTATAGACGTTGTACTATTCTGTCCAATTATTCCTTTGAATGAATTTGTAGCCAAAAAGACAAAGCCGGAAAATAAAAAAGAGATCATAAAGATAAAAAACGATGTCCGAGCGGGGAGATATGTTGCATATTACCTCCTGAACCAGTTCAACCAGCCGGGGTTGCCTGATGATTATTTCGTTGTTGATTTAAAAAATCCCCGCAGCATTCCCTTCGAGCATATGGGATATATTAAAGATCGAACACCTGTAAGGCCCCGCTTGAATACGCCATATCGCGAACATCTCTCTCAGGCATTTGCTCGCGTATTCATGAGAGTTGGTTTACCGGATAGTATTCCCGAATTTATTGCATAACTCGAAAAATCGAAAATAAGCAATTATATCTTTTCTATTCACCATATCCTCTTTGACTAATGTTTAAGGATCCTGCATCTTCGAATATCTGGCTCTGGAGCACTGAACATCAGCAGGCAGTCCAACTCATCACCCCACAGGAAATCAGTGGTGAAACGTTTTATCGCGCCTGGGTCCCGGGAAAAAATATCGTCACCCTCAACCACTCATCACAATTCCTTCCCTTAAGCGATGCAAAACCATTCTCCTATGAAGAAATCATTTGCCGGGCAGCAGCCGGGAAAATTACCGAATCGGTGAATCAGGAAACACTTCTCTCACCGCTCTGTTCGAATGTTATTCCCCTTCCCCACCAGATCTATGCACTCACCCGGGCATTTGAGAAAGAGACAATCCGCTACTTGTTTGCCGATGAAGTGGGTCTGGGGAAAACCATCGAAGCGGGATTAGTAATTAAAGAGCTCAAACTTCGAAATAAAATCAAACGCGTTCTCATCCTCGCTCCCAAAGGTCTTGTTCCGCAATGGGTCGAAGAGATGCGGCAGAAAATCGGCCATGCAGACTCAATTTACAACTGATTAATGCGATTGGATGATTGGTGTCAAGATCCTTTGCAACGAGATCGACATCTCCCCAGTTCTTATCGAATCCCCGTACAGGTATGGTGAAATAATCCTTGAGATCCGAATCCTTGAATACTTCATTACCGTTCAGGATCTGAATTTTTTGATTTTGAGCGGCAAACAAATCGTTCAAAGTATTTTTCACATATAATTCAAATTTTGCGCCTTCCCTGCTGACGGTTGACTGGCGCTCCTGGTTTTGACTTCGTTCGGGCAATAGCCTGACACCTTTGACACCGTTTCCTGAAATGAACGCTGTGCCAGAATCCCTTGTCTGTTTTTATACGGAAATAAACCTGTTTAAAAAAAGATGAAAGCGGGTAAGAAATCAATTCAGGCTATTCATACTTGAAAGTACCTTTACTTATTTTGATAATTTTTCCTTCTTTCGCCAGAGATCTCATAATTTTTTCAAACGCTTTAATCTCCATAACAGAGCTTTTCTCACCATCTTGTTTGATCCACTCTCCGATATCATCACAGGTAATGGATTGTGAGGGGTGATCTTTGAAATATTTGAGAATGGTATCCGTTTGGGTAATGCCGGTTTTCCTGCTCTCTGGTTTTGTATCGGACGGAGTAGTGTATTGGGTGATATTGGTCTGACCCATTCCACCTTCCCTTTTCAATCGATCAAGGGCAATCTGACAATAGTGCGGATCGATATCAATGCCAACTCCTTTCCGGTTATTGAGATACGACGCAACAAGGGTTGTTCCACTTCCAAGGAAGGGATCGA
>JAUSBW010000068.1 GCA_030651815.1 Methanoregula sp. | reverse complement strand
ACATTGACCCGGGGCGTCATGATCTCCCGTGCGGTTGTATCCGCGAACTCGAGCACCGAGTAGAGCATGTCCTGCTCGCCCTGTTCGATCGTGCCCCCCTCCTTACCCACATCGATCCATTCCTTGATCTCTTCTTCCGTGACTGCCGGTTCTGCAATATCTTTTCCGATACCCAGTGTCGGGCTGACCCGTTCGACAAGACGGATAAGGGGGGCAAAGAGACGGGAGAGGAGGAGGATAATGGGTGCAACCGTGAGGGCAAACGAATCCGATGCCCGTGCAGCATAGATCTTAGGCCAGATCTCGCCAAAAACCAGGAGGACAATCACCACAAAACCGGTAGCAATCCCGACACCGATATCCCCAAACATCTGGATCGCGATCGCCGTTGCAAGTGCAGCAGCACCAACATTTACAATATTGTTTCCAATGAGGATAGTGATAAGCAGATTTTCCGGGGATTCCTTCAATGCAGCAACAGCTTCTGAGCCGGGCTTTCCTTCATTGACCAGAGTTCGCACTTTTGCCCGGGTCATCGCGATCAGCGCAACTTCCGAACTGGAAAAAAACGCGGACAGGAGGATACAAATAATAAAGAGCAGGATCTCCAAAGTGTCCTGGATCATTGTATTTCACATCGTGCGGGTGCACGCAGCATTTGCCCATTCATAAACGAAATTTCACTACTATATTAGGAGTGGAATTTTATAAAACCAGCGCTTATTCCATGCATTCTTTCATAAATGTGCAATCCTGTGAAAGTATCGCAGTCTTTTCTTCTGCGGATAACGGGCGGTTAAAATTCAGGTCATCGATCTCAAGCGTGAGACACCCGTCATACAGGTAATCTTTTAAGCATTCCATGACCCGTGCCATGGATGCATGGCGCTCAAGAGATAGATGCGCCTTACCGTGATCGAAGCGGCTGATGTGCACATTGATGAGACGGTCATGGCAGAGTTCGATATACCGGATTGCTACATCTTCAGATTGGGAGAGTGCATGCGCCACATCGAGCGTAAAAAACAACCAGGGTTCATCGTTAAGGAGCATACGCATCCGGTCCGGGGTACAGAGCAGCGAGTTGACGACAGGCTCCATATTCTCCATGCCGATTTTGACGGGACTTACCAACGCTGCCTCGCGCAATACAGAGACATAATGATTAAAGCGGACAAAATCCGCGTCACTGGGAGGGCGCTTTGCCGTACGCCGGCCGGGATGCACCGTAAGTACGGGGGCACCGAGTTGTTCGGCAATCCGTAAAGATCTGACTGCATATTCAATAGATATGTCAGCCACCTCAGGGTTGATGGAGCAGGGATTTAAATCAAGGACAGGGGAGTGCACAGTCAGCGTAGAAATCTCTGGATGGGTATTTTTGCATGCGATCACTTCCTCTACAGGAAGGTCGCGGAGCCAGAAATGCGGGGTTTCTAACCAGAACTCCATAGCGTTCAGACCCGTGCGGGAGACAAATGAAAATATTTCCGGAATCGTGTATTCGTGAAAGAACATGCTCGCAACGGAAAACGAAACCATGGTAGTACTAATTCATATGCGGTTTTTGCCTAATAGTTGTTGATGGACTGGTTCAACAAGCCCGATGAATCTCCCGGTGGAAAAACTGCACCCCTGCAGGTGTCGGAACTCTCTGCCATCATAGAAGCTCTCCTTGACGATGCACGGCTGCAGGGGGTCTGGGTAAAAGGAGAAGTGACCAACTACACTCATCATTCACGGGGCCACCGCTATTTTTCCCTGTCAGAAAAAGGAGGAGGCAGTACAGCAGCGGTCATCAAATGCGTGATGTGGCGCTCGGATGCCACCCACCTCCAGTTCACTCCCGATGAGGGCATGGAAGTGGTAGTCTCTGGTACGGTGAGGCTGTACGCACCGCATGGTTCGTACCAGTTGCAGATAAAAGAGATGAAGAAGGCCGGTCTCGGCGAGAAGTACCTGCTCGTGGAACAATGGAAGAAAGAGCTGGCAGCAGAGGGTTGCTTTGCTTCAGAGAGGAAACGCCCCCTCCCGAAATTTCCCGAAAAAATCGGGGTTGTCACTTCAGAGACTGGAGCAGTCATCCATGATATCAGGACCGTTATTACCCGGCGCTACCCGGTAGAGATCATCATCTCACCTACTGCTGTGCAGGGCGAAGTTGCCTATCGCGGGATTGCGCAGGCAATCAGGCGCCTCAGCGGGTGTGTGGATGTCGTGATTGTCGCCCGCGGTGGAGGCAGCTTTGAAGATCTCTTTGCATTCAACCATCCTGATGTAGTGCGGGCAATCGCTGCATGCCCGGTACCCGTAGTCAGTGCTATCGGCCATGAAGTGGATGTGACCTTAGCCGATCTCGCAGCAGACCTGCGTGCACCAACACCTTCAGCTGCGGCTGAACTTGTGGTACCCGATCGCGCGGTGCTTCTCCTGCAGGTTCACGAACTCAAATCCCAGTTGACCGCAACTCTGCTGGGGCGAATCGCGTGGGCACGGGAGGAACTTACCGGAATTCGCGACCGGTTGCGCCCCCAGCGGTTTTTGCACAGGATCGAAGAGCGGAAAACCACTACTGCAGATCTTGCGGACAGGCTCGAGCGGGCATGCGTAACACGGATCGAGCGCGAACGCCTGCTGCTTGCAGAGTTAAAAACGGCCCTCGATAGCAGGAGCCCGCTTGCCGTGCTTGCCCGTGGATATTGTGTTGCAGAGAAAAATGGCCTTATCGTAAAAAGTGTTGACGGGATAGCCAAAAACGATCATATGAAAATCCGGTTTTACGATGGAAACACCCAGGTAATCGTGGAGCGTGTGGATCATGAAAGAGAGCTATGAGACAAAAACAGAACAACTGAGACAGATCATCGAAAAGATTGAAGATGGAAAGACCGGCCTTGACGAGAGTATGAAACTCTATGAACAGGGTGCTGTGCTTGTTAAGCAGTGCGAGACTATGCTTGCTGAAGCGGAAATACGGATCACTACCCTCAGCCGGGACGCGTAGCTGTCAGGGTTACGACCATTGTTTTTTCCGCGATCAGCATTTTGATCAATTCATCCGGCAGCGTGGCAGCGACCTTGTCCGACAGGATACCGATCGTCCTCCCGCAGACAAACGTGCTCCTGCGCCAGACCATGTCAGTTGGATGCGTGAGGGTGAACTGCGATGAACCCCGGGAATGGATCTCCACTTCGATCTCCCCGCACCTGAGCCGGGTCAGCAGGCGCGCATCATCGTGTGCGAGCAGATCTCTGAATTCTGATGATAGCCCGGCACAGCCTTTGTCAGCAGTGATACCGATTATACAATTGCCGTTGCTCGTCAGTTGTGACTCGCAGGTCACTTCAAAGGTTGTCGGGTGAGTGCCGAGCACCAGAGGGTGGCCCCGGCAATGGATAATTTCCTGTGCCTCCATGCTTTATCATGTGAGGGTTTCTATTATATTCAATGTTTATTACCGCCCACTGCCCGGATTGCGCGGATGAGACCGAACACGAAGTAGTAGCCGAATCCCGCGATCAGCTGGTCCGTTGCACTACCTGCGGCCACCACCAGCGGATCCCAAAAGAGCGTGAGCCGCAGTCCCTGCTCATCAAGACAATCATCTCCCGGGAAGGGATATCGATGGTCGGCGCCATTGAACTCGCTGAAGATGACGAATGCAATGTGGATGACCACCTTGTCGCAGAATGCGGGGATGACGCATTCGGCGTTGAGGTAGCCTCCATTGAATGCGCAGGGGACAAACGGGTGCAACGGGCAAAGGCAAAGGATATCCTTACCCTCTGGACACGGGCCATAGAGCAGGTGGTAGTCAAGATCTCCATCCACGATGGCAGGAAGACGATTCCGGTTTATATGCCGTGTGATGGCGAGCAGGAGTTTGTTGTTGGAGAAAAGTATGTGGTTTCCGGAAAAAGGTTCCAGATCTCACACCTCAAACTCCGGGACGGGCCACTGATGCGAAAGGAAGGCTGGAAGACCGTTGCTCACCGCATCAAGCGCATCTACGGAGTACGGTCATAATTTTTCTCTCTTTTTACTGATATTTTTTCAGGGTTGCTTCGAACTGCTCTGTATGGACAACTCCTTCAAGCCGCTCCTCGACCACGTCATTGTTCAGGATCACGATAGTCGGCGTTACTTTTAAGCCATATTGCCTGATCAACTGCGGATGTTTCACTGCATCGATCTCTTCAATTTTAAGAGAAAGTTTTCTTTCCACTTCACGGTTGATCGGGGTCTGCTCCATGCAACCCATGCACCCCGGCTGGTAAAAACAGATCACACGCACTGCCATGAACAGGAATGGACAGGAACAATAAAAAGAGTATGGGTATGAATCACTTGTTTTTAGTTAATTTTTACTACACGGATATCAGCGGCAGGGTACCCGAAATCAACAACTGCACCCTCCGGTGTTTTTTGTGATACCACCCCAATCCGCATATAAGTCGTGCTGGATTGGTTGGTGGCCATTTCCTCGGGATTGTCCCCTACTCCCATGGGAATGATATCCCCGACATTGATATCGCTCATGTTCACGCCATTGCGCTTTAGCAACTCCGGTGACCAGAGCTGGGTCATTGATGCAGATGACGGAATGGTAATCCGTTTCTGCTCGTTCACCTTCATGCCAACGATACCTGAACTCATTGCATCATATTCAGGTTTGAAAAGAGCAAACTGGTTGGCCCAGCCGGAACCGGTTGAGTACACCTGTACCGGAAAGAGCGTGTGTGCCAGCGACAGGTTGGAGGTGACAGAGATCTGCCTGGAGAAAAGCACATATCTTCCCTGAGTCGCTACCTGTTTAAAGAGCGTCTGGTCAGTAGTTACAATGGGATTTCCCCCCGCATCATAAAGGGTGTAATCGATCACTGCTACATCCCCGGGCCTGGCAACAGCAAAAGCGCTGATCCAGCTGGAACCCATGCCTGATACTATCATAAGTACAACAAAAAGTACACAGGCGCCGACCACGACAAACTTTTTCCACTGTGCTACAGTTTTTTCTTTCTGTTTCTTTTCGCCCATTGTTTTACAATCCTCCTTATTAAATCATAATCCAACCGTCATAAACTATTCCGCAGTTTTCACTGACTGGATCCCGGACACAAATAAAATAACACTAAAACCCCCCCCTGTTTTCCGGTGTCTTTTTTATACTCTCTCACCAGAACCTGTAGTGATGGATAAGAAGAAGGTCAGGAACTACATGACCTACGATGTTGTCAGCGTCGACATTCACAGTACAGCAAAAGATGTCATCGACAAGATCGAAAAAACCCACCATGACGGGTTCCCGGTGATGGACGGGGACGTGGTTGTAGGGTATATCTCTGCCCGCGATCTCCTCTTTATCCAGCCGGAGGCCATGGTTGAAGAGGTCATGACGGATAACCTGATCGTGGCTGACCCGGAGATGGACATCAACGATGCAGCCCGGGTGATCTTCAGATCCGGCATCCAGAAGCTGCCCGTTGTTGACGAGAAGAACCACCTGCTGGGTATCATCTCCAACTCTGATGTGATACGGTCACAGATAGAGCACGTATCTCCTGAAAAAGTCTTTAATTTCATAACCACGTTGAAAAAACTCTACGGAGTGGATCCATCGCTGGACAGGGGAATGGTGCCGGTTTGTGATCTCCTTCCCACCCAGTCAAAAATCTATGAGGATGAACTGGAAGGAAGGATATATGAGATCCAAAAAGGTCTGGCCGAGCCGATTATCGTTGTAAGGCGCCCGGGAAAGATCATCCTTGTAGACGGTCATCACCGGGCGATTGCGGCAAAACGGTTGGGGATTACGGCTCTTGATGCCTATATCATCGAGATTAAAGAGGATATGGAACTCGGTATGGAACGGACTGCACATGCAATGAACTTAAAGACGCTCAATGATGTGCAGGTGCTCGATTACGCCCGCCACCCGCTGGTTGCAATTACACACCGGCTGGTAAAGAGAGTTTAATCTTCAGAAAAAAAAGCAGCCCCCATTTTTAAAAAACGGGACCCTTTTTCCTGATTGAATCTGGCAGGTTCGTCCGGTTTTTTCTTATGACCCGTCATACCGCAGGTCATACTTGTCATTGAGCACATGCTCTTTTACGATCATCCCATCCGACACAACTACCTCAGGCCAGAGGCGTGTCTTGGAGTGGACAACTACCCGATCCCGCAGCACCACGCGGGGGCCGATCACTGTGTCGTTTTCGATGCTGCAGTGTTCCCCGATGTGCGTGTCATTATCGATGATACTTCCCGAGATGGTGCTGTTTGCCCCGACAATGACACGGTTGTATAGCGATGATGAGAAGATCTTTGAATTATTACGGATGATACACTTGTCACCGATGCTGGTATACGGGCCTATCAGCACATTATCTCCGATGGTAGTTCCCGGGCCAATTGCCACCGGACCGATCACCTTGGTATTCTTACCCAGCGTGATCGAATCCCCGAGCTGGACGGGGCCCTGCACCTGTGCCCCGTGCATCGAGAGGTTCCCTATAATGTCAGTGAACGTGAGATCCTGCAGTTTCCAGCGCTCGGCCTGGCGGAGCGAGTGCGGGCTTCCCACATCCGTCCAGTTACCGCGTGCAAGCCAGCCTTTGATCACATATCCTTCATCCATCAGTGAGGGAAAGAGGTCACGGGCGAAATCATACCGGGTTCCTGACGGTATATGATCGAATATTTCCGGGCTGCACACGTACATACCGGTACTGGCAAGGTTCGAGAAGATCTCACCGGGAGCAGGTTTTTCCTTGAACCTTTTTATGTCATAACTCACATCAATCTCAGCGATACCATACTCTCCCGGATCGTCAATCGATATCAGGCCAATTGATGTTACAGCCTTCTGTTTCTGGTGCGAACGGTAAAACTCGAGCACGTTCAAGTCGGTGACATGGTCGCCACCGACAACTAAGAAATCCTGACCATCGAGATACTTCTGGGCATTTTTTACACTACCGGCAGTTCCCAGCTTGGACTGCTCATGGACATACGTAATCTCAACTCCAAAAAAAGAACCGTCACCGAGCGCTTCTTCTATGGCGCTACCCATATAGCCAAGGGTGAGCACCACTTCCCTAAAGCCCATGTTCGACAGGTGTGAGACAAGATGATGAATCGACGGGCGGTTAACAATCGGAATACAGGGTTTTGGCCGTTCAAACGTGAGCGGGCGGAGCCGGGTGCCTTCGCCCCCGCACATAATACACACCTTCATAACACTCTTTTAGTGCTGGATTGTTTTAAGGGTAGTGTTAAACTGTGTATTTTTTCGGGTTTGCACGCTACACAGGTCAAAAGATTTTACAATTCCGGAAACAGTTGTGTTTAGAACGCTGTCAGAATATCTTCCGGAGTAACACATAATTTTAAATTCTGAAATTTGAAAAATAAAACAGGTCTTCCTGTTTTCTATCGTATTATATCCAAAGGGGACAATACACATAATTCATGGAGATATTTTTTCATGACTGAAGGAGATTTACGGATTATTCCGGTGATTAAAGGAAGAGTGCAGTGCCTTGCAGACAAGAAAGAACCGGTGGAGAACTGCGGGTTCTGTGTGCACAGCCGGGAGTTCAAAGTGCAGAACCGGTTTATAATATCCCCGTCACTCGCATACTGTACAAAATGCAGGGTGACAGAAAAAGTTGATTTTACCAAGGCTGAAGCCGTGAAATGTGCTGACCGGCAGGGCGGGGGATTTCACAGCATCACCAATATCATCAGTTGATTTTTATCGTCCTGCAAGCAGTTATCCGGTCAAAAGCGCCACAACCGCATCCATATCGACATACTTTTCAAACAGCTCGGCCAGCACCTCATAGGGATCCTCACTACAGAGCGGTATCGGCTCAAATGGTATTTTCTTCTTTTTGCAAAGAAACGTAAGAAGTGCATTGGCAGCAGACGGGTTCTGGAACAGCCCGTGCATGTAGGTGCCAAAGACAAGACCGTCTTTACTCGCTCTTCCATCCCCGTGCAATGCTTCCGCATCGCTGCCGGGTTCGGTCATTCCCATATGGATCTCATAACCCGTTACTTCTCCCATGGCTGAAAGGATGGGAGGCACAGCACAGGCAGTGCGGGTTACCTGCGTGGTAGTCTTGTCATAGGAAGAAAAGCGCGTGATCCCGTCAAGCAACTTAAGACCTTCATACGTGCCGGCTGATGACTCAAACCCGGCATCGATGAGCTGTCGGCCCAGCATCTGGTATCCCCCGCAGATCCCGATCACCGGAATACCCAGTTTCCGGGCTTTTTTGATCTCGTGATCCATACCGGTCTGAAAAAGGACTGCAAGATCTTCGATCGTATTCTTGGTGCCGGGGATAATGATGCAGTCGTACCCGGCAAGCGTTGTGCCGGGCGCTACATAATCAACTGATGCATGCTGTTCAAGCAGCTCAAAATCGGTGAAGTTGGAGATACGGGGCAGACGGATCACGGCAATCCGTACACCATTCAGCCCGGGTTTCTTGTCGGCAATAGAGAGCGAGTCCTCGCTTGGCAGGGGCAGGCTGAAGTACGGAACAACTCCGAGCACCGGCACTCCGGTCAATTCCTCAATCTTTTTCACACCGGGCTCAAAAATTGTTAAATCTCCGCGGAATTTGTTGATAATAATGCCTTTTACCAGCGGTTTTAGTTCTTTTGGCAGGAGCAGGAGTGTCCCATAGATCTGGGCAAATACTCCACCCCTCTCGATATCAGCAACAAGGATAATCGGGATCCGCAGGTTTTTTGCGAGCAGGGTATTTGCAATATCCCGGTCATAGAGATTGAGTTCGGCAGCTCCACCGGCTCCTTCAATAACGACTTCCCCATATGTGGATTTCAACCGGTGGTAGGATTCAAGTGCGTTTTTAAGAAGTTCCGGTGTCTCTTTGTAATACTCCCCGATCTGAACATCCTTGTAGGGACGACCATTGAGTACCACCTGCGAGATGCAGTCGCCTTTTGGCTTGAGGAGGACCGGGTTCATATCAGTATGGGGGGACTGCCGTGCTGCAATTGCCTGCATTGCCTGTGCCATACCAATCTCACCACCATCGGGAGTAACGTACGAGTTGAGGCTCATGTTCTGCGATTTGAAAGGGGCTACGGTAAACCCCCGCCTCACCAGACAGCGGCAGATCGCTGCAACAGTTACGCTCTTTCCCACATGGGACGCTGATCCCATCACAAACAATGACATTTCCTTACTTGTACTTATGCCTGCAAGGTCATAAAAACAGAGGTTGTTACCGGGTGCATTTCGGTTAAGTTCATGTCAAAAAACCTCATTTCAGGAAAAACAGGGGCAATTCTTCTGGCAATGCCAAGTAATAAATAACCTGAACCTTAAAAATACATGTAATGATTGGTGGGATTTGCCCGACGTGTGGACTACCTAATGAACTATGCATCTGTGAAGAGGTAGCAAAGGAACAGCAAAGGATCAATGTCAAAGTGAACAAACGGCGCTATGGAAAAGAAGTGACTGTTATCGAAGGCCTTGATCCAACTGATATCGATCTTGAAGATCTTCAAAAATTCCTGAAAGGAAAACTGGCCTGTGGTGGAACGGTCAAGGGTAGCTCCATCGAACTCCAGGGAAATCACCGTGACCGGGTCAAAGAGCTGCTCTCGTTAAAAGGGTACAAAATCGAAAATATTTCCTGATTTTTCTCCTTTTTTTGTGAATTTTGTGCATTTTCTCAAGAATAATGCCCCGGTGGATGGTAACAAAAACCTGTTTTATGATCTCGGGTAAAGGGGTCGAGAAAACCCTTACCTTTAGTCACGGGATGAATCGAACCCCTTTGTCATCACTTTCACACTCCGCCCCGACTGCTTTAGATACCTACTTCAGAAATATATCTATGACAATGATCAACGTCACCCGG
>JAUSBW010000067.1 GCA_030651815.1 Methanoregula sp. | reverse complement strand
TAAACAATTGTTGTTCGTTTGTCTTTTTCCAAACGTTCGTCAGTGATTTGGTATCTTCACCTGCTGCTGGCATGTCGAACTCCCATATCCCGTGGAATCCGGGAAAAGTTAAATGGGTCGACATTTGTCGGTGATGTAAATAATCCTCTGTGTCTACCATTCGGCTTCATCCAAGTACTATCTGGTACCGGACTGGGGAATCTTATTCCGACCAAACTGGGGAATCTTATTCCGACGCGATTGGGGATTCTTACACCGACGTTGACATATGGCGGGTTTGCAGGAAATCCCTTTAAATCCTTTAGGACATATTAAATTACAGGTGTATGCAGGTGAATAATAGTGGGGTGCCGGATGATATCTGCCTTTTTTCCCGGGATTATGGTCCTTTGGAAGCAGATGTCAGGGTTGTAACAGGACAGGTGCTCTGCCACTATGATCAGGTGCTGCTGGCATATCTCTATGGATCGTATCTCCGTTTTGATACCTACCAGGATATCGATATCGCGATCCTCCTGACGGGCCCTATGGAACCCTATGCCCTCTTCAAACTACAGATGCAGATAGCCGGAGAGATAGAAGACCTCCTCTCGCCACACGTCCCCTGCGATGTGAGGGTGTTAAACAGTGCTCCGGTGGAGTTCCAGTATGAGGCGATCCGGACCGGCAGCATTGTCTTCTGCCGGAACGAGGAGCAGAGGATCGACTATGAAACGGATATGATGCGACAATACCTGGACCTGAAGTATCTGTTTGATCGGGTAGACCTGGCATTTCTTGCCGGGGTGAGTCGTTGAGGCTCATCTCTTGTATCCGGGAACTATCCGATACGCTGGACGACTGGGAGAGGTATCTGGACATTCCTCTCGAACAATTAAAAAGCGATCGGGATACCCGAAACATGGTGCTCCATGCAATGCTCGTATCAATTCAATCATCCATCGATATCGCCACAGAGATTATTGCAAAAAAAGGGCTCCGAAGACCGGCAAGCTACCGTGATACATTTGGGATCCTTGCAGAGGCTGGGATCCTCTCCCTGGATCTCGCCCGTACGCTCTCTGATCTTGCCAGCTTCAGAAATGTTCTCGTCCATATCTACTGGGATCTCGACCTGGTTCAGGTATACAGTATCCTTCAACGGGATCTCCCGCTGTTGCAGGAATTCTTATCTGAAATGAAGACCTTTGCGCATACCGGATATACAGCCGACAAAGGAATCTGAACTCATTATCCGGTTGGGTCAGCACCTCTCGTAAGAGATAAAATACTTTTAAATTGCAGAGATTTTCTTTAGCAGTTTATAATCTGACTAGCGAGACTCTACGTACTACATAATGTCATATCGTCGAAAATGTCAAACCCCATCCTCTCAATTTGCTCGGAGGTCTTTTTCAAGAGATTAAGATATCCAACTTCATTTGAGGTCAGCATTCCCAAATCACATCGTTCAACACGACTTAATAACCGGAGCAGTTCGGTAGATTGTATAATTTCGTGTTGATTGTCAACTTTCATAGTCCGGATAAACCAGTTAAGAGCAGTGATAAGACGATACGCTAAATCGCACACGAAGAAATACGCTCGAACTCGCTGTTCCAGATAATGACGGACGGGTTCAAGTTTTTCATTGGTCTTCAAAAATCTGAAAACTTTTTCGATAGCATCCTTGCCGAAATACAGATGGATAACCTCCTCTGCACTAAGTGAGGACTCGGTTGCATACAGCAAAAATTTCCCATCAATTTGGGCTGCCTTCTTGATGCACTCTTCGTTGAAAGACCAGATCAAATAAAAACCGGATTTTTCCTTATTCACCGTGTATGTAATAAAACGGGTCCATCCGTTGATGATCTTTTTCACTTTCATCTGAATCGAATGTGCAGAGTCAACCGGGCAAGATGATTCAAGGGCTTTCAGTTCTTCCCGGATACTCCTTAACGCAAAATTTCGTTCGCGTATATCCTTGTTAGCCGTATCAGGATTCAAACAAACAGTAACTTTACGGTCTGCTTTAAAAAGCGGAACTACGGTCTGAATGGCATATAATTCGCCGTTCTTCTGAAACGAGATCATATTATCCATATGCATGGGCACGGCTATAGAAGCAAGAATGTCTTTTACTTCGTTAGATTGCTTGGGGATTCCCGTAATAATTTTCCATTTAAACCGTTCCGTCGTCAGGATGGTATCTTTAGTTGTATTCCCACGATCCCAAATTATCGTCCCCGGTTGTAACCCCATTTCATTAATTCGAACAAAGAGGGATTGCACGGTGGAAAGTGAAGAAAAATTCCCGGGAAAAATGCAGTGAGCGAGTGGATAATTGTCTTTTGTTGAGATCAGCATTGTCAAATTGATTTGGTGTTGTCGAGAGTGTTTTGAATTGTATCCTTTCTCTACTAATGGACAGGTATCGCCGTAAAGGAGGACAGCAGTGAGATCGTATGCTAATGTCTCCCCTTTCGGGTCAGGCAGAGAGACATGAGCTCGCCAATGCTGATAGAGTGCATCATCGATATGATTCGTAAAATCGATCAGACGATCAGATTCGGGATCATAGGAACAGATCATATCCAGTGCAGATAAAAACCGGTCTTTTGAAAACGCATCTTCTTTTACACCCATTAATCGGGGGAGATCTGTTGTGAGAATCCAATTCTCTAATTGAGAGGCACTATCTGGATTTATTATGCGGTTTATTGCCCATGCTGTCAGTAATCGTCCAGGTGAAATGCCATTTGGGATGGTTCGACCAATCGTGATACGGTCAATAATGGAAACAAAATTTGCCCTTTCTGCAATCTGCCATAAGAGAGCAACATCTCCATATCGCTTTGACCTTTGCGGAAACAGAATTTTGACTCTGGGAATTTTTGGTTTTGGAACTTTGAACTCGTCACCTTCGACTCCAAGATAACGGACAAACTTAGATTTCACTTTTCCCTCTTCGCGATAACTCTCGTACTCATAGAGGTAGATACTGTTCCCCTTCTTGACTCGCCGAATAGTCATGTTATATTTATTAAGTACTACAAATATATTAATATTTCGCCTCTATTTTGGAATTCAATGGGAAATATTGGAATTAATTATTTGTAGTACGTATTTTTTCGCTATTCAGGTAA
>JAUSBW010000066.1 GCA_030651815.1 Methanoregula sp. | reverse complement strand
AGACCCTCATCCTTATCGCCAAGATAATCTTGGATAAAGTCGCTTAGTTGCATTGCTCTGATCTCCAGTTGTTGTTTTGAATTAGAGATCAGGGCGTTTTTGAATTTACAGCAACTTGTTTACACTATCAAAAATATTATTCTTGAAAAATAACTGCGGAATGTGGGTTTAAAACCAATTCCTTTTTGTGTGAGTTATCACTGGAATTTTTCGATTCATGCTATAGCAATCGCATAAGTTTTACTTATGATAAGAAATTTTACCTATCTTGGGCGTATTATCTCATTAAGCACTTTTACTGCTCTTTCTGCACTTCGATAATTATGGATATCAGTACCATACCTAAATATAAAATCACCATTGGTTGTATCAATAGTATAATCAGTAACTTTTCTAGTATGGATATATTCATTTAGGGCATGGATTAACTCTCCGGTGTTTTCATAGATATATCCACGTTTCTTTAATTGGAGAACAATCTCATCATCAATTACATGTAACCCGGTATAAACAAAAATCGGAAGATTCAAAGTAAGTACCTGGAGAATTCCCGTTGATATAAGGTCAAATATCACTACATCCGCAATATCGGTAAGTTCCCGGACAGTCATTTCTGATGTAATAATTTTCACATTTTTTATTCCATGATCGGTTACGTAACTTAATAGCGGTTCTTTATTTTTATGTATAGAATGTAATTTTATGATAAATTCTTTATCCGGGTTTTTCTTCGCTAGGTTTAATATCTGTCTTTGTATGTCCCAAAGGTGTTCATCCCAATCAACAGGATCGTATGGCTGTGACATAAAGTAGATATTCTGCAGGTATTGTGTGGAAATATAGACCACAGGTTTGTTTGCTTGCTTTATCGCTGATTTTTTTTCATTCCTTTGAAAAGTATCAAGAGAACTTGACCCCACTGGAACAAATGTTGGAGTTTTCTTCAATCCAATTCTCTTCGAGGTAGTGCGGTAACTCACGGCAACACTTTCACCGAAAACAAAATGCCAGTCAGAATTGATGAATTCGATAAATGACATCATGGGGTGATAACAATATCCTGCTCCGCCATGCTGCCATGAGACAACTGGAATTCCTGCATCCTGTGCCGCTTGAACAATAGCATGACCGATGGCACGTTCGCGTACCGAATGAAGGAGACAACAAATTTTTTTTTGAAAAATTATTTTACTGGTAAGAGGATATACTGCAATCGATTCTTGTATTGATCTTCCGATTATCTGTGAAAGCCGTTCAAAAAAGAATGCTGAGACTCCAATACCAAGGATTTGATCAAACTCTCTCATACCAGGGTGTGCTTTGCATACTTTTTGAACTTCCTTTTGGTAATTGTTGTTCTTGGAAATGTCCTTATCAAATGTTTTATCTCTGATTCGGAAAACCGGGACCATCCCTATCCTATGGAGTTCAAGTAGTGAGTCGTCCCAATTATATCCGCTGTTGTAGATAAGGACAGGCCTACGGTGCCAACTGGCAACGAAATAATATAATGCTTTTACTATCGATACTAGTCCCTGCCTTTTGCCAATCAAACCCAGATTAAAAAGGAGATCCCTCTCTTTGATCCATGTAAGAAATTGGGAAATCGAGGAATTTTTCTTGCCCATGATCTGTTGATCTGGACGGTCTGGATCAGATTCTTGGATTATTTCGATAGGAGTAATCCATCCATCCATGCTCAAAACTTTAGCATATACCGACTCGTCATTTGAGAATGCATATATCCTTTCTTCGGATTTGCCTTGGTGTGGTGCATAAAGACGAATAAAATCCGGTTGTTCCGTGTCAATAATCGTTTTTAAAATAAAAATTGTATTCCACAGCACATCAAAAAGAATCTTGAGGTTATATATTGAATATCGTGCCGGCGTCAATGTAGGGATATTGTGGAGATAAGCTAGTTCTTTATCGAGAATAGTGACTATACGGTCAATTCTTTCAAAATTTTCCATGCCCTGCTGATACCGTTCTTCCCCGCCACCATAGTCCCGGACTGATTTGTATGGAATATTCGATCTTTCAAATGAATATGACGCACTTGGAGAAAGTGAAATATACACTGATTGTCCGGTGAATTTCACACTATCGTGAACGATCTGATCAATCTTTTCAGAGTCTTCTAAAAAAAAAAGTGTTTTTACCATTAAGTACCGCTCTCTGATGTACGTTTCGAATGTATTTTCAATATTGTTTCGATTGCAACAATAATTGCGGAATGTATCTTTAGCCAAGACAGAGATCCGTTGGATCATGAAGTAACTACACAACTACCCTTTAAGAAGACCTTATAGGGAATAATTCATAGCCAATCCTAAAAAATCTCCAGATCTAAGTTATTTATTGCACTGCTTAAAAACGTTAGGGAACAACTATGCTATTGAAATGGTGATTCGTTTTTCGGTTTGGCTTGTTAGACAGCCTCTTTCATTGCACATCCGTTCCCCCAATGCATAAAATGGAATGAGTGATAACACTATAGTATATGCCCTCATGTTTTGATGGAAAAACGATCTTGGTCACCGGTGGTACTGGATCGTTTGGACAAAAATTCACAGAAATACTGCTCAAGGAATGTTCACCAAAAAGTATCCGTATTTACTCCCGTGGCGAATTGATGCAGAGTCAGATGAGCCAGAGATTTACCAGTCCTAGGATGAGTTTTTTAATTGGGGATGTACGGGACAGGAGCCGCTTATACCGAGCTATGAATGGGGTGGATATTGTCGTGCACGCGGCAGCTATGAAACAAGTCCCCGCTTGTGAGTACAATCCGATTGAAGCAGTCAAAACAAATATTGAGGGAACAATCAACCTCATTGACGCTGCTGTAGACAATAATGTCAATAAGGTAATGCTGATCAGTACTGATAAAGCAGTCCATCCTGTCAATCTCTACGGCGCAACAAAAATGGTTGCGGAAAAGCTAGGCATTCAGGGAAATTCGTATTCTGGTGGAAAAATACCGTGGTTCAGCTGCGTTCGTTATGGAAATGTGATCGGTAGCCGTGGGAGTGTTATCCCCTTATTTAAGGAACAGCAGAAAAAGGGAGTCATCACCATAACTGATGAAAAGATGACCCGTTTCTGGATCTCGCTCGATCAGGGTGTTCGTTTTGTTATGAACTCAATCGAAATAATGAATGGGGGTGAGATCTTTATCCCAAAAATTCCGAGCATGCGTTTGACTGATCTTGCGGATGCAATTGCACCAAATGTCAAAAAAGAATATATGGGGATCCGGGCTGGTGAGAAACTTCATGAAGTGTTGCTGACGGAAGATGAAGCCCGTCACGCAAAGGAATATGATCATGGTTTCGTTATTGAACCCGAACATCGATTCTGGAACCAGAATAATGGCGGTAGGGGCAAGGTATTGCCTGAAGGTTTTAGATATGCAAGCGACACAAATACAGTTTGGCTGAGTAACGAAGACTTGAAAAAGATCATTGCAATGGATGAATCGACGAAGAATGAATAGTTCAGGTTTTTATGCAGCAAATTCCTTATGGGCGTCAATCAATAGACGAGGATGATATCCGAGCGGTTAACGAGGTCCTCAACAGTGACTGGTTGACAACCGGGCCAAAAGTCGATGAATTTGAAAGGTCTATCTGTAATTATTGCGGTTGTCAGCACGCAATTGCAGTAAATAGTGGAACGAGTGCACTTGATATTGCAATTCAGTCCCTCGAACTCCCAAAAGGGACTGAAGTGGTTACGACTCCCTTCACGTTTGCAGCAACGAGCAATGCACTTCTCTATAACGGTTTGGTTCCGATTTATGCTGATATATCCAAAGATACCCGTAACATTGATCCGAAAGATATTCGTAAAAAAATTACTAATAAAACGGGAGCAATCCTTTTTGTTGACTTTGCCGGCCAACCCTGCGACATTACTGAAATACAGAAAATCTGTTGTGAATATGATCTTTTCATTATCGAAGATGCATGTCATGCATTAGGTGCGGCATATCAGGGAAAAAAAATTGGTTCACTTGCAGATATGACCATCTTCTCTTTTCATCCGGTCAAATTGATCACCACCGGTGAAGGGGGGATGGTAACAACCAATGATTCCAACCGGGCTGATTCTCTACGACTTCTCCGCTCACACGGGATTGACAAGACTGCACATCATCTATCAGATACCAGTGCCCCTTGGGCATATGATATGGTAACTCTTGGAAGAAATTATCGAATGACAGATATCCAGGCAGCTCTTGGAATATCCCAAGCAAAAAAAATAGACGCATTTGTTCAAAAACGAACTAAATTATCTCAACTATACAATGAATTGCTGCAAGACATTCCTCATATAGAATTGCCTGTGACATTGGAGAATGTGACCCATGCCTGGCACCTGTATACGATCTTTCTCAAAGGAATCAAACGAGATACAGTTTTTTCCTACCTCAAATCTCACAATATCGGGGTTAATCTTCACTATATCCCGACGTATCATTTCAGTTATTACAAGAAACATCATTCACAAGATTTTTCTCTATTTCCGGTAACCGAAGATGTTTTCAATCGTATTCTCACTTTGCCCTTGTATTCAGAATTAAAAGAAGTGGATGTTCATCTCATTGTTGATACTTTGAAAAAAGCAATCCAACAGATTTCTTAGTCGGGACGAGTATGGCTGGAACAAGCGTAGATTCCAAATCACGAAAAAAGATTATAATAATTGGTGCCGGATCCATTGGAAGGCGTCATGCTACCAACTTGGTATCGCTTGGTTCCGATGTAAGTGTGTTTGATGTTAATCAGACATTGCTTAAAACGATTTGTTATGAGAATAACTGGGATCCTATCTATGATCTTGATCTCGCTTTAGAACAGAACCGGTTTGATGCAGCGATCATCTGCACTCCGAATCATCTGCACATTACCTATGCACAAAAAGCCGTTGATGTGGGACTGCACATTTTTGTTGAAAAACCCCTTTCACACACCATGGTTGGTGTCGAAAACCTTATTGCAGCCCAAAAGCAGAAAGGTCTGATTGGAATGGCAGGATTTAACCTCCGGTTTGAACCGGGATTGCAGTACATCAAACAGCGTCTCGATCCTGCCCGTGTAGCTTTTGCGCATGTGGAATTCGGTTCGTATCTCCCAGGATGGCGACCTGGAACGGATTATAAAAAAGGGTATAGTGCAAACAAATCGATGGGCGGTGGAATAATCCTTGATGATGTCCATGAAATTGATTATACCTGCTGGCTTTTCGGTTATCCGCAATCTGTTCACTCAACGTTTGGAACCTACGGCGGGTTTGATATCGAGGTTGAAGATGTTGTGGATATGCATCTCCACTATCCGGACAAAAATGTAACGATCCATTCAGATTATCTCCAGAGGCGCTACACCCGGAACTGTAAAATCTGTTTTCGGGATGGATATTCAACCGAATGGGTTTTTGGGGATCATGTCACTGAATACACAGAAACCGGTGAAAACATCTTCACCTACCGTGATCGTTTTACCGCAAATGACATGTATTTCGAAGAGATGCATTATTTCCTTTCCTGTATAGAGGACGGGACCCTCCCAGAGTCAACCTTGGAAAATGCTGCAAAAATTCTTAAAATTGCACTCACTGCAAAAGGAGATAGTTGATCAATGATTGCCGCGATTATTCAGGCGCGGATGGGATCAACCCGGTTGCCCGGTAAAGTTCTCATGAACCTTGCAGGAAAACCCGTCCTCTGGCATATTATTACGCGATTGCAGCAGGCATCTCGTTTGGATAACATCTGTGTCGCAACAACTATTGAAAATGAAGATAACTGTATTGAAGAAGCATGCAGACTCTGGCAAATACCAGTATACCGTGGGTCGCTTAATGACGTGCTTTCACGATATTATGAATGTGCGAAACTTATCGGGATGCAAGTGGGCAAGAAAGATTATATCGTTCGAATTACAGCAGATTGTCCTTTTGTAGATCCAACGATTGTCGATATCCTGATTGAAAAAGCGGTCCAAGGGAATTATGATTATGTATCAAATATCGATCCACCCACTTTTCCGGATGGGTTAGATGTAGAAGTGTTCAGATTTGATGCCCTTGAAATCGCAGTCAAAGAAGCGCGGCTCAACTCTGAACGGGAGCATGTTACACCCTACATCAGAAATAACAAATCTTTTTTAAAAAATAATCATGCCAGTACAACTGACCTATCTAATATTCGCTTAACTATTGATACTTGTGAGGATTATCAAATGATAGCAATGATTTCTAATGCTTTGTATCATGAAGGTGAGATTATCTCGCTTAAAGAGATCTTAATATTATTAGATTCCCGATCCGACATTCTTGCAATCAATGCCCAGTATAAACGAAATGAAGGATATGAAACATCTCTTTGTCAAAATCGAATAATACAAGGTGATTAAGAACAATGAAAGAAAATTCCGGTGCAGATTTATGGCGAAAAGCAAAAAAGATCATTCCCGGAGGAAATCAGCTTCTCTCCAAACGAAGTGAACAATTCCTCCCAGATTACTGGCCGGCGTATTACCGGAAAGCCAAAGGGGTCGATGTGTGGGATCTCGATAATAACCATTATATCGATATGTCCATCATGGGTATCGGAGCTTGTCCGCTTGGTTATGCTGATCCAGATGTTGATGCAGCGGTCAAAACCAGAATCGAAAACGGATCCATGTGCACCCTCAATTCTCCTGAAGAAGTTGAACTGGCGGAAAAATTAATTCGTCTGCATCCTTGGGCAGAACAGGTACGATATGCACGGTGCGGCGGTGAAGCCATGGCAATTGCGGTTCGGATTGCAAGAGCACATACAAAAAAGGATACTGTGGCATTCTGTGGATACCATGGATGGCATGACTGGTACCTTGCAGCGAATCTTGCAGATGACCGGAATCTTGATGGGCACCTCCTTCCCGGACTGGCACCTTCCGGCGTTCCAAGGGGACTGAAAGGTACCTCCATGCCATTCCAATATAATCATACGGATGAGCTTGAGGCAATTGCTGATAAACAGGATGACAAACTTGCGGCTATTGTTCTGGAACCAATACGGGATCATGAACCCTCAGCAGGTTTTCTTCAGGCTGTTCAAAAAATTGCCACAGAAAACGATGCGGTTCTCATTGTTGATGAAGTCTCTTCAGGTTTCCGCCTGACGATAGGAGGAGCCCATTTACGGTATGGACTGAAGCCTGATATCGCAGTTTTTGCAAAAGCGATGAGTAACGGATATCCGATGGCAGCAATTATCGGTAAGGAAGAAGTGATGCAATCTGCCCAAGACACATTCATCAGCAGTACGTACTGGACAGAAGGTATCGGACCTGTCGCGGCACTTGCAACGATTGAGAAGTACGAGCGTTGCAATGTTCCGGATCATCTTGTTAAAACGGGATCTGCCGTGCAGGAAGGGTGGCGACGCGTCGCAGAAGATACCGGGATCGATATTGAGATCGGGGGGATTCCCCCACTCAGTCACTTTTCCATAAAAGGAGAGAATGGGCTTTTAGTGCAGACGTTATATACTCAACTGATGCTCGAAAAAGGATTCCTTGCAGGGAAATCATTCTATGCTTCTTATGCACACCATAATAAACAGGTCCAAAGTTATCTTATAGCCACAGACGATGTGTTTGAACACATTGCAAAAGGCATGGATAATGGGACTCTTGATGAAATGCTCAAAGGATCGATCGCAAAACCCGGTTTTCACCGCCTTACATGAAATCTCTCATAATCCGAGCTGATGCAAGCCCGGAAATTGGAACCGGTCATATCATGCGGTGCCTTGCTCTTGCAGAAGCGTGGCAGGATGCGGGGGGGGAAGTGTGCTTTGTTTCTGCTTGTGATGCACCGTTACTGGAAGTTCGCTTGAAAAAAGAAGGATTTCAGATCCTCCATATCAACCAAGACGCTGGAACCCTTGGCGATGCAGATGAAATCGCTCGGATAGCACATGAATATGGAGCTGATTGGATTGTTGTTGATGGATACCATTTCGGAGCCGGATACCAAAAAACGATAAAGGATTCCGGATTATCCCTCCTTTTTATTGATGATTATGGGCATGCAGATCATTACTATGCAGATATCGTTCTCAACCAGAACATTTACGCTGACATGTCTTTTTATCCGAAGGTTGAACCATATACCCGGTTCCTCCTTGGAACAAAATATGCGCTTATAAGAAAGGAATTCCTGAAATGGTCCGGTTTGTATCATGACACCCCAGACGTCGCGCGAAAGATCCTTGTGACGCTCGGGGGAAGTGATCCTGATAATGTCACCCTTAAAGTGATTGAGGCAATGAAAACTGTTGATGTGAGTGGACTTGAAGTGATTGTTGTCATTGGTGGTGTGAATCCACACTTTGATCTCATTCATGAAACGGTGAAGAATCTCCCTAACTTTACACTACTAAAAAATGTAGAGAATATGCCCGAGTTGATGGCATGGGCGGATTTTGCGATTTCTGCTGGTGGAAGCACGTGTTGGGAACTTCTTTTCATGGGCGTCCCTTCAATTGTGGTACCCATTGCTGAAAATCAAAGGCCTATCGTAAGGGAATTACAGTCCCTAAATATTGCAAAAGGTATTGATAGCAATGAGTTAAAAAATCCAAGTGAACTGGTTAAAATATTTTTTACATTACTGCAATCCTATGAAATGCGATCAGAATTTTCAAAAAGAATGGTTCAATATATTGATGGAAATGGATCCTCACACATCATTAGTGCAATTTTTTATAATTGTATAATGTTAAGAAAAGTGGAGTTATCCGACTGCAAACGAATATGGTTATGGATTAATGACCCACTGGTACGTTCAGTTTCATTTAACACCCAGCCAATTTCTCTGGAATGTCATGTGGAGTGGTTTATTTCTGCTCTTATTGATCCTCAATTGGTTTATTACATTGCTGTAGATAAAAATGCCAAACCTTTCGGCCAAGCGCGGTTTCAGATTGAATCTAAAGAATCTGTCATATCTGTTTTAGTCGATCCTGAATATCGTGGGAGGTCTCTTGGATCATCACTGATCCAAGATGCCACGGAGAAATTCTTTATTGAAACGGGAATTGAAAAGGTAAAAGCATTTATTAAAATCGGAAATGAAATATCCCGGAAATCTTTCATTAAAGCGGGATATGTAGAACATGGCTTATGTGATCATAACGAACAAAATGCGTATCTTTTAATCAAAACACGAGAGAGAAAATGAGTTCGACTATCCGATTAGGGCAAAAAAAGATTGGGGCTCTCTTTCCCGTATATATAATTGCAGAACTATCCGCAAATCACAACCAGGATTTCAATCAGGCTGTCGCATTGATCAAAGCAGCGAAAGAAGCAGGAGCCGATGCAGTAAAAATTCAGACATACACTCCTGATACACTTACTATCAATTGTAACAATAATTATTTTCAGATTAGTAAAGGGACCCAGTGGGAGGGAAAAAATCTCTATTCGCTATACAAAGAAGCATACACCCCATGGGAATGGCAACCGAACCTGAAAAAAATTGCCACCGGTCTTGGTATAGATCTCTTCTCAACCCCGTTTGATTCAAGTTCTGTAGATTTCCTAGAATCGATAGATGTCCCCTGTTACAAGGTTTCCTCATTCGAGATTGTAGATATTCCCTTGATACAAAAAATTGCCCGAACAGGTAAACCGATAATTCTGTCAACCGGCATGGCGTCGCTTGCAGAAATTGAGGAAGCGGTTAATGCGATCAGAAATGAGGGGAATGAGCAAATTGCACTACTGAAATGCACAAGTGCTTATCCAGCACTTCCCGAAGATATGAATCTTAAAACTATTCCCGATATGACAAAGGCATTCCAAATGCCGGTGGGACTTTCCGATCATACTCTCGGAATTGCTGTACCTATTGCAGCAGTGGCGCTCGGTGCCTGTATTGTCGAGAAACACTTATCCTTGTCAAGAAATACCCCGGGACCTGACAGCAGTTTCTCCCTTGAACCGCACGAGTTTAAGATAATGGTTGATTCAATTCGTGAGACTGAAAGAGCACTTGGAACGGTAAATTATTCAGTGACCGAACATGAAAAAGCAAGCAGGATTTTTCGACGATCTTTGTTTGCTATTGAAGATATCGCTGGTGGAGAAATACTTACTGAGAAAAATATCCGGTCAATTCGTCCTGGATATGGGCTCCCTCCAAAATATCTCCACGATATACTTGGGAAAAAAGCAAAGGGGAATATTTATCGGGGAACTCCATTACACTGGGATCTTTTCCAATAAACTCGCACGAATGGTATCACATTTTCATTAAATTTCGTTACAACCTAACTTTGCCACTTGGATTTTTTGCCTAAGATTTTAGATAAGAATTTGACACTTGTGGAGTCTTTGGAAGGGTGCCAAAATAAAGGCCATAAAGCAAAGATTTATTGAATTGTACCGATTTTTAACGATATAGGGAGTTTTCATATTAGGCATATTTCCACAAAATTCACCAAAAAATCTCTATCGAATTTGACAGTTACCGTGGATTCGTAGGAACGGAAGGTCAAAATGTATGTCGACTCCAGCTTTGAGGCCATTAACATGGTAGTGTAAAGGTCAAACTGGGGTATTTCATGAGATGAGATGTGATAAAACACTGAACTGTCAAATTAGTTTTCATGACAAAAAAATTTGATAGCGACAGTTTACATCTTCTGCCGTTATGGATCAGACTGGCAAACTTGGG
>JAUSBW010000041.1 GCA_030651815.1 Methanoregula sp. | reverse complement strand
CGGTAAGAGTGGCTTCTTGTAATCCTGCCCGAAATGTGGGAAAAGAATAACAAAAGAATATCTGAAAGAAAATGGGTGTCTATGAATGCCAACAACCTACTGGAAGCCCCATCCTTTAGGGTGGGGAGACAACAATTCACTGCCTTTCCAGATACTAAAAAAGCCAATCTCACGCACTGTCTTCCTGACTTATTTTTTTAAAAAGCTTGATGTGCAGAGCGGTGGAGAGGAATAGTATTGTGCACGATGCCCAACCGATCTCCCCACTGGTTCAATCGGCATTTCATGAGTGGATTCATGGTCTCGATACCCGGGAGAGTATGATCTCGATCTTCTCACATATACGCGATATCCCTTACTCGCTTGTTGTCCCTCCGAACGATTCAAAAACCCAGCAGGAACAGATACTCATAGCAGGGAAAGGATCCTGTGCCGCCAAGCACTACCTGCTCGCAGAGATGTTCCGGAACCTGAATCTCTCTGTCGTATATGCTACATTTCCGTTCCTCTGGAACGATCCCGATCTCCATTATCCGCTGCAGCTCCGAACACTTGCCGCCACGCTCCCGGTAGCACACCATCTCGCCTGCCGTGTTCAGATTGGATGCAGCTGGGTGCTGGTGGACGCGACGTGGGATCTCCCGCTTGCAAAGGGCGGGTTCCCGGTGAACGGGAACTGGGACGGGTATTCAGAGACGAAGTGCGCAGTGAAGTCGTTAAAGTCCCCGGTGCGGACGGCGTTCTGTCGCACGGCCACAAACGAGCCGTGTCACGGGAAGGATGAGGCAGCACTTAAGCCCGTGGATGGCGAGAAAAATCACTGGGAAGAAGTGGACCGGGCCCGGTATTACTCTGAAAAGATTTCCCTGCGTTCATCTGATGAGGTAGAGCGTATACGGCTGTTCAGCAGGGAATTCAGCAGCTGGTTAGAGACAGTACGAACGACTATGTGATCAACAAAAACACCATATCTCCTTCCTCTTTTCACAGGAAAACTCAACAATTAATTGATCGCATACTAAAGATCCATGATAATGGCACCCGACTCCCGGCATGGCAGGATCCCGGTCGAACTGCAGATTCTTTTAGGGTTTTGCATTCTCGCTATTCTCATACTGGCACCGATTTTGCTCAGATGGTATCTTCCCGGGTCTGTTCCGGCATCGCAGACAAACGCAACCGTTCATGTAAAAATTCTCGCGATAAACGATTTCCATGGGCAGCTGCCACCGGGACAGACCCTGAACAAGCGCCCGGTCGGGAGTGCGCCCGGTCGGGAGTGCGCCCGTACTGGCGTCATACCTGAAATCGGCGATGGTGTCAGGAAATGCTGATGGTACCATCATTGCCCTGCCCGGAGATGTAGTCGGGGCATCGCCTCCCGAATCCGGGCTGCTTTACGATGAACCAACCATGCTGTTTTTCAACACCTTTGCAAATCCGTACTGTAACATCGCATCGCTCCCAACGGATGCCTCATGTAATATGGTTGCAACTCTGGGCAACCACGAGTTCGATAAAGGGATACCGGAACTGATGAGAAAAATAGGTGGAGGGGATGGTGCGACGACCATCCCCCACCTCGTTGATCCTTACCCCGGCACGAGAACCACCTATGTATGTGCAAATGTGGTCTGGAAAGTCAACAATACCCCTATCCTATCTCCGTATACTTTGCGAAATGTAGGCGGGGTTCCCATTGCGTTTATCGGTGCAGATACGATGAACACACCCCGTATCCAGAACTCTGCCAATATAAAAGATGTGATCTTTCTGGATGAAGCCGAGTCAATAAACCGGTATATCCCGGAAATTCAGAGGCAGGGTGTACATGCGTTCGTAGTCCTTCTCCATGAAGGAGGTACCCAGACTCCTTATGACGGCCCCACGCAGGTGAACGGAACCGTGACCGGGCGGGTGGCCGATATTATTCCCCGGCTGGACAGCGATGTTGATGTTGTGCTGACCGGCCATACGCATGCGTTCACCAACGCCTACCTGACCAATGCAGGTGGAAAATCCGTGCTTGTCACGCAGGCGTATATGTACAGCAAGGGGTACGCCGATGTCGATCTCACGATCGACCGGGCAAGCGGGGATATTGTGGAGAAGTCTGTACAGA
Organism: Methanoregula sp.; assembly: GCA_030651815.1. GTDB lineage: Archaea > Halobacteriota > Methanomicrobia > Methanomicrobiales > Methanospirillaceae > Methanoregula. The sequence goes on along the minus strand of JAUSBW010000041.1, from coordinate 7,968 downwards.
TTATCCCGGCATATGCGGATCAGCCTTCCGGCACCATCCCGGATCCTGCAACCTCTGCGTTCCTTGAAGCGGATCAGAAGGTTATTGCACCGGTGGTGAACCGGATGATCGGTATTGCAGCCCTTGATATTACCCGGGACCAGGACAGTGCCGGGGAATCTGCGCTGGGTGATCTGGTTGCGGACAGCCAGCGGGCTGCAATGAACGCGGATGTGGGATTTTTGAGCTCCGGTTCGGTACGGGCAGACATTTCACGAGGAAATATTACCTGGGGCAACCTGTATTCCGTCCAGCCGTTTGCCGGGACTGTCCTGTCGATGACCCTGTCCGGTGAACAGATTAATCGGGCCCTTGAACAGCAATGGCAGGAGCCGCTTCCTCCGCACAATCTCATGGTTTCGGGGTTTGTGTACAGTTATGATACAACAAAACCTGTCGGCAGCCGGGTGACGGATGTGAGGATACACGGGCTTCCGCTGGACCAGAAAGCGAGTTACACCGCGTCAATGGTTGATTTCCTTGCTGGCGGCGGTGACGGGTATACGACGTTTAAAGAAGGAAAAAACATCACCAACGGCCCGGTCGATATTGATGCACTGACTTCCTATGCCGGATTGTTGCCCCAACCGGTGAATGTGACGGTTGACGGGAGGATTCAGCGGATCAACTGATATAGGATCAACCGCCCGTCCCGGATCAGCCGATGAAGATAGCGGTATTTTATCCTTCTGCAGTACCGATGTGGCCCGGCGATTTCCTGATCACAAGCAGGATCTCGTCCTGCTTGATGAGGTAACCGCCGTTCACCTTATGATGCATCCGGAAATACTCAGCAATTTCACTCTTACGGGCATCGAACCTTTGATCAAGGAGTAAAAACAGCCCGATCTCCACAACATCATCAAGAGATTCTGAATAGATCTCGTTCTGGAAGTACTGGAGCAGGACTGCATCGTCACCGTACAGGTCGATAACATCCCGTGCCAGATCGAGGATGGGGACGTCATACGTAGTAAAGCTGTTGAAGAAATCCGCGACTTCCCCGAGTGGTGACTGCATCACGATAATAAGACACCCGTCCGGTGAAAGGTAGCGGTACATCTTTTCAACGGTCTGCATCCAGATCCCTTCCGGAATATAATAGAGGACATGGGAGCACAGGATCAGGTCAAAACGTTTATCGCCCAGATCAATATCTATCCAGCAGTTGTTATAGATCCGGAAATCAGGACAACGGCGTTGGAATATTTCCGCCTGGCAGGGATTAGGCTCAACAATTGTGGTCATCCCGAACTGCTGTGCTATGGGGATCGTCAGGTGTCCGCCGCCAGCCCCGATGTCCAAAAACCGCTCCCTCCGGGGGAGCGTTTCAATCACCATCCCGGTTTTAATAAGTTCAATACCATTTTCCGTTGAACATTTCGAGAAGAGAGAGAGCTGGCGCTGGTATTCTGCATTATCTGCGGCATCAATATGTATATCAGGTGATGATGAGTTCACTTTTTAAAAATCTTCTCCGGATTACAGATTGGATATAAACCATAAAAAATGTACGCGCAATCGAGGAATACAAAAAATGTTTCTGATGATGATCTCCTCGTGGCTATAGTGGATCAACAGGTGTAGGATCAACTGCCCGTCATGGTCCCGGCATTGTTATTTGTGGGGATCTGCCGGAACGTCATCATCCCGTGCCCGAATGTTTGCTACAATGGTGCGGGCGAGTAACGGGTTGACTGCCTGCGGGGGGAGCCCCCCTCATCAGATATTGTTCCTGCCCCCTCCATGCAGACAATCGCATCGACCGAACCGCTTCGCTTGTGCAACCCACAGGCAATATATTGAGGGTATATATCTCTCTATATTGACCCCTTCATCTCCAGTGGAAAAACGAAAAAGAACCGGTAATGGCCCTTTTCACTCAAGACCTCTTCCAAGTTTTTCCTGCATTGCGTGCGGGACTTGGGAATACCTGATCTCACCGGGTAATTCGCCCAGCCCGGTCTTCATCGCATGCCGGATATAGGGATGATCCCGTACCGGGATCGTATCAAAGTCCTGCACGTTCTCGTTCTGGTACAGGATGATTCGTTTGGTAGTCCGCGGAAAAAATGGAACTGACTGTTTGAGATCCTTGAGCAAAGATAGCGCAAATGCCTCGACCGCGACCTGATCCGCGCTCGCGAATACAAGTCCGGGCTTTGGACTCACGATGTGTGCCCTGCCCAGGCCAACCGGTCCCAGATGGATACCGAACCGGTCAGGGCCGAACGTTGCCTGTGCCTGTGTTGCGACAAACAGGATAAGACGCAGTTTGTCTTTCAGGGCATCGCTGATCTCCACGATCTTTTCAAAAAATGTTCCCGACCCATCATCGCGGGAAGTAAACGTGCTTCCTTTCGCAGCAGCCGTGATAAAATTGTTATACGGGCCGTTTGCGTGGAACTCCATCCGGCTGTCCTCCCGCAGCATCCCGACCATACACTTGAAGCCCAGCGTAGCTCCCGCCTGGCTGTGGGTGCTGACCCGCGGCAGGCTGATGATATGATCGGCTTTTTTCGCCCATTGGGTGATGAAAAAACCGTCCGGCCATGACGGGGTGTTTGGTGACTGGTAACGATAAAATCCCTCGTCCCATCCCCCGTCTTCAAAGCTGACAAACCGTGCGTCATCCTTTTTGCCCATACCAGAACGGATGTAATTCTCACGGCTGCTCCCTCGTATCACGCCTTTAGGATGATGAAGCACATGCTCTATGCCAGATTGATCCCCAATCACGACCTTTGCACTGCGTTCTTCCAGCAGTTCAGCTACAACCCTGATCCCGAACGGGTGTGTGGTGGAAGGATACGGATCGGGGGAGTTCAATGCAGGTTTCAACAGGACTACGTCACCCTTGCCCAGCCATGCGAGATCATCGGTAGCCTTCAAAAAAACATTCCGGATGCAGGCAGCAAGTACATCAGCCTGCGGACCGGGAACAACACCGTTCACAAAGACGGGTTTCATATAAAAACACTATCCGGGTGCCAGCCGATAAAGGCACCTATAGTCAAAAAATATCACAAAATACATGGGCCCGCTGAGATTCGAACTCAGGACCTCCGCCATGTCAAGGCGACGTCATAGCCAACTAGACCACGAGCCCGATGCATCGACCGGGAATTGAACCCGGGCTATAGGCTTGGAAGGCCTAAGTCATACCACTAGACCATCGATGCACTGTGCTCTACAATTTTGGTGGGGAGCTGTATTAATAATTGTCACTGGATTTTTTTGTAAATGCAGTACCTCGCATATCAGATTTCCCCCCATTTCATTGCATGCACACGGACTTTTTCGACGGTAATATTGCCGTACACAATCAGTGCGATAACGGTACGAAAAAAAGGTGATTACTTATTGGCAGGATGGTGGAATGGTAAACGTTCAGGTAGTGCCGCCGCGCCAATAGCGAGCACCGGTCCAATGATCAGACCTGCCCAGATTATCAGTCCGAGTATGGCTATCAGCACAAGGAATGCCCGGTCCAAAATTGTCCTCCTGGATGATGATCGCCCCAGGCGCAGTGCCCAGACTCCCAGTGTCACCGGGATAAGGGCAAAGACAAGGGTAAGGGCAACAGAAGATGAGGGTCCTGTAACCGCTAGCGCCCGCACCATCTGCACAAGCGTGATCGCCGCACCCCCAAGGTAGCATAAGCCGGCGATAGTCGCAAGCCAGCAGGAATGCGTGAGGTGTGAGCCCCTGCGCTTCTCGCGCCGGGAGATCACGACAAACCCAAGAATCACCACAGCAAGAAACGGTGTGAGAATCGCAAGGATTGATTGCCCCTCCCAGAGGTGTGTGGATATCACATTGACAGGAACGAGCACCCATTCTGACGGAGTGAACTCTTCTTCGTATCCTGTTGCAATGCTGTACCGGGTTTCATCTGCCGTGCTGACAACTGCCAGATAATAAAGTCCCGGTGCAGTAATCTCCTTTGAATAGTATGCAACTTCAAAAACCGGTGCCGGACCGAATGGCTCGTACTCTGCTATATGAGGCGGTCTACCCCTTATGATCTCGGCACCGTATCCTTGCGGGACACTGACCTGTTGGGGGAGTCCTTCAAAAGACACGGCAGTCCCCGGGCTCACCACGATCATATCCGGGACGGGTGCATTGTACCCGGGGGTCATAAGCGAGAGAACGAGGCGCTCGTTCGGGTTCATTTTCAACTGGTAATAGTCCACCTCTCCTGCTTCGTGCAGGTGACCGTATATGACGTAGGACATGGTTGGTTTTTCAATGGTAAGTGCAGTATTGATATCGGTATTCCCGTCAGCGCTGACCGGCAGATGGGCATTCACCGGTAGAGCAAAGCACAGGATGATGAACAAGAGCGTTGCGGGCAGCAACCACCGGCGGTTCAAAAGGATTACTTTGTGCATGACATCATCGTAGTCCTGGTAATGGAAACTCTCTTGAAATGGCGGGAAATCAAATCTAAATGCTGGGAGTACTGGTAAATAAAATCAGAGATACTCATCGCGCCTGCGCAAAAGGGGGGTGTCCTTCATCGAGTGTTTGATCTCCATGGCCCGATCAAAGTAGAATCTGGACTCCTCGTCTTTTCCCATCTCCTTGTGGCAGATTCCCAAGTGGTTCCATGCCTCCATATTATTGGGCAGGATGTTCACTACCATTCTCAAAGTCTGGATCGCAGAGTCAAGATACTTGTTGTCCATATTTAGCACGCCAATTAATTCGAGCGTCTCGCCAAGGTTGAAGAGAAACTCGGGATTGTCCGGTACAAGATCCACGGCCCGCAGGTGTGATTTGAGCGCTGAGGTATAATCACCAGTTTCACGGTAACAGATGCCGCGGTCGTTCCAGGCGTACGGGAGTTTTTCATCGATTGAGAGTGCCTGGTCAAAGGCTGCAATTGCTGCAGTAAATTTCATTTCCCGCACATACAGGCGGACTCCCTCTTTATAGTGAGTCAGGGCCCTGCCCAGCTTCTTTTTGAGGGATCCTTCCATCGGTGGCAGGATCACGGGAGTCTTATCGCCCTGAGGCTCTACCGGTTCATCAACCGGCACTGCCCGAATGGTGACATCTCCAAACGTTGCAGTGACATCGCGCACCGTGCTGATAGCAGCTATGAATTCTCCGCGACCGTCATAGATGGGTTTTGCCTTTGCCCAGATGGTCCAACCACTCCCACTCTTTTTCTGTCCCCGTGTTACTGCAATGACCATCCCTTTTGGAATCCGGCTGATCAGCATATACTCTAAACGCTTGATCTCATCATCCGGTTCAAAGAGCAGATCCACAAGCATTTTTTTCCGGATTCCAAAGAACGGCTCTGCATACGCGAGCTCACCCTTGCCCATTATGATGCTTGCGGGAACCCCGGTGAGTTGCTCCATAGAATTGTTCCAGGCCATCACTTTTCCTTCACTGTCGATGGCAAAGCTGGGATCTGATGAAAAGTTGATGATATCAGAAATGATCCGCTGGGTTGTTCCCATTGATCGCCCGATATAATTCTGCTCAACTGCCTGCTTGACTATGGCAACCAGTTCGCGGAACTGCATCCGCGGCGATTCTCCTTTTTTTAAGAAAAAGTTTGCACCATTGTTCAGTGCGTCGATGGCTGCCTGTTCGTGTCCAACTGCCGTGAAGATGATGACAGGTGTAGCATTGCCTTTCGAGCGGAGAATTTTTAAAAACCCGATGCCGTTGATATCGGGCATATCGTAATCAACGATGATAGCATCGAACGTTTTACCCTCAAGGACATTGAGCGCCTCTTGTGCAGACAGTACAGTCTGAACTGTCATCTCATTCGACTGTTCGGAGACGAGCTTGAAAATTTCCAGCAGGCTGGATTCGTCATCTACGAGAAGTACTGAGAGCAATGGGATATCCTCTCTACATGATCAAAATAAGTTCCTGATGATATAAATTAAATCGTTCTCTTCTTGTTATGAGACAGCTGTGGCAGAAATTTCCCGTAATCAAACGGAACAGGAATGCAGTACGGGAAAAATGGGATGGTTTTAGTATCCCCGCATCTCGGCTTCAACTTTTTCGAGATTGGCGATCCGCTTCTCGAGCGGCGGGTGGGTGGACAGGAGTTCCATGAAGGATTTGCCCGAAATGGCAGGGATGATGAAGAATGCATTTGCCGCTTCGACTTTTGCCTTATATTCCGGAGGTACCGCATCCATCCTTCCGCTGATTTTGCTGAGCGCAGAGATGAGCGCACGTGGATTTTTTGTGATGAGCGCGCTGCCGCGATCTGCGGCGAACTCGCGGTATCGTGAGAGTGCAAGGATGAGCAGCGTACTGGCCGCATATACAACGATCGAGACTACCCAGATGATGATCCAACTGCCCCCTTCGCGATTACGCCCGCCGAATATTGCAGAGAAAAAGAAACTCTGCATGATCATCGATGCTATCATAGCAATAAAACTGGCCATGGTCATGGTCAGGATATCGCGGTTTTTAACATGGGCCAGTTCGTGGGCAAGTACCGCCTTGAGTTCATCCCGGGTGAGCAGCCGCATGATCGAATCCGTGCAGGCAACAACTGCATGCTTCGGGCTCCTGCCGGTGGCAAATGCATTTGGCACCGGGCTCTGCATGATTGCAATCTTTGGCTTGGGGAGGTCTGCTTCCCTGCAGAGCTTCTCGACTGTCCGATGGAGTTCAGGATATTCGTCCTCCTCTATGATACGCGCCCCGGTTGACCAGAGCACAAGTTTATCAGAGAAGAAGTATTGGACTAATCCCATTCCTACGGCAAGGAGAACTATCAGCCAGTAACCGGCTCCGAACGCCAACAGTATTGTCATGAACACAAGGTAGAGGATGAACAGTAAGAACATCGTCAGCCAGACCCTGCCCGTCAGGCCCCAGTCACGTTTCCATTCCATAATTAGTACAATTTTGATGGTGGCGTTCTTATAGTAATCGACTGTTGCAAAAATCCGGTTCTAATCCGAACCGTTTTTTGGTAATCCTGATAATTGTGGAGTAGTGCAAAAGAAGGAGACCTGCAAAACATTGTTGCCTGACAAAACAGCCCCACAAACCAAAAGATCAATAACACAAGCTTATATTTTGTAACATCTGAAAGGTACGCATGGCGGACGTCGATCCCGAAGCGCTGGCTGATGTGGCATACGGCATCTTCGAGCACCTCCTTAATAGGAGCTTCCAGGCACAGGGTAAATATCTTTTTGCGCTTGTTGAAGGGGGTATTGACTTCAAACCGGATCTTATGGCGATCTTTTTAAAGTTCTCGGAAGAATACCCGCAACTGGCTGAGGCAATGCTTTCCCGTTTTTCAAACCCTGACAACATATACCAGCAGCTCTGTGACGGTGAAGGAGTGGTTCCAACAAAAACTACGCAGATGTACTGGATTGTCCAGGATGCACCGGGAAGTGCGCCAGAAGCAATCGAGGACGAGAATGCAGGTAAGTGGCTGATCTTCCAGGAACCGGATCTGGTGGATGCTGTCTGGACAAAAGTGCGTGATGCAACGGTGGCACTCGAACTGGGGATCTCGGCAAAGGTGAGCACTTCAAAACCCAACCCGGATTCACGCGATAACCGCAAGGTGGTCTACGTATATACAAAGGACTGGGCGGATGAATCTGATGTTATGCGGGTGCGCGAGAAACTGCGCGAGCTGGGTTTTGTCGACCGGATTGGTTACAAGCGCAACATCGAGACATTTGCCGGGGAATACGCAAAGAAAGGAAAACGGGTCACGTATTACAGCGCATAATTCCGGCATGAAAATACCGGTGCATGTTTATGATATCGGGTAAAGGGGTCGAGAAAACCCTTACCTTTAGTCACGGGATGAATCGAACCCCTTTGTCATCACTTTCACACTCCGCCCCGACTGCTTTAGATACCTACTTCAGAAATATATCTATGACAATGATCAACGTCACCCGG
>JAUSBW010000038.1 GCA_030651815.1 Methanoregula sp. | reverse complement strand
ACAGATTGAAAATTTGAAACGGTTGTGCCTATTTCTATCATAACTATATATAGGTTTATTAATATTTATAACTTTGTATTATGTAATTGATATATTTTTTATTATTTATTGTGTATCACTGGATTTTTAGACAGAGCCTTTTTGACCCATAGACAATTTATCGATGGACGTACCTTTAAAATCAATATCAGTGTCGAGGGTGTAATAATTTCCAAAGAGCCAATCATAAAACTCTTTGGTTGAACGGTTTTTCTTTATCGCACTCTGTTTGAATAGGAAGAGCTTGATCGCCCCGGAAACGGTTTCAAAAGAAGTATGTCCACTAAAATAGCCAGAAAGTGCGTCATTGATTTTTTCGGAATTTGTTTTTATTTCCTCTGTTGAAATCTTTTTTCGATTGATTATATCATTGGCAATTTCAGAAAATTTTTCATAGTCAAATGATATGTTGGATTTGAAGTTGATATCACCTAATATATCGGATTTCCCTCCAGAGAATACTTGAATGACTTCGTCATAATATTTTTTCCATTCCAAGAAAGTATTCAATAAATCCTCATAATGTGTTTCTCTTTCTTTCTCAATCTTCGAAATTTCTTCTTTTTTCTTTTCTAATTCTCCAAATTTTTCTGTAAATCTCTTAATATCCTGTTCGAGTAATTCGGTCTCTTTTATTAACTTTGTATGGGTTTTTTCCTCTCCAGATAATTCAAGAAGATCTGTTTCTTTCTTTAAAAGATCGTGCGCAAAAATTTCTCTTTTGCTTTCTAATGTAAGCCTGACATTATTCAAGGCAGAAATTTGGTCCTCAAAATCGATTTCTGGAATCTGGAACGGAATCTCAAGATTTTGAACCTTAATATTTATCGATTCAATCGTTTTATTCGAAGATACCACGAAATTTTGTATTCCCCCATTTAAAAGATTGATTTCATTTGTAATTGTAAGGCAATTTGATAGATCAAGTTTTATTTCCTTTATCTCTTTTTTCAACGAATTTATTTTTTCTTGAATTCCTTCTTCAAGATTCGCTTCAATCTTTTGAATTTGATTTTTAACATCAGCTAATTTTCCTGCTGCAATTTGTGTTTCATTATTCTGTTTTGTAAAAATTTCTTTGGTCGTTTCATTTTCAAGTTTTGCAATTTTCACGTTTAAATCGAATAGGTTTTTTGAAATTATAACGGTATTTTCTTTAATTTCTGTAAATTTTTCTTTGAAGTTCTTCTCCTTCACTTTTTCATTATTAAAAATAATCTCCTGAATTTTTTCATTAAGCTGAGATTTATTTCCACTAATCTCTTCAATTTTTCCTTGGGGAAGGTAAGTAATGGGAGAGTTTTCAATGAATTCTTTATCGGTTAGTTTTTTTGAAAATGGCTGAATAGTTCCGTCAATAAAATCAAGTTTCACTCCCAAGTTATTTCCGTCCTCCTGTATTCTTTGGACGAATGAATTTTTATCCTCATTTTTTTCATCATCTACACGCCGACATCGATCAACGTAACAATTTGCGATTAAATCTAATATTGCGGTTTTTCCACTGCCCTTCCCCCCAGTGATTGCAACAAAATTTTTATTAAAAACAATTCTCTGGGGTTCAATAGAAATATCATCTGAAATGGACGAGTCGTAAAATGTGAGTGAATTTAACGAATGAATATTTTTGTATACTTCCGGATTATCTTTCTGTATCTTGACCCGGCCTTCCGGTTCAAAAATAATTTGTCTCAATCCATCAAATGTCGGTATTGCTTTTATCCAACAGAAACGATCTTCATCGAGTTTGCATAATTTGTCAAAAGAATGTGAATCAGATCCATGGATGCACGGTTTTATTTGGTTAAATTCTTTTTCAAATTCTTCAACAGAAGGATGTAATCTTCCAAGACAAAAATCGATCGTCTTTGGATTTGAAGAAAATACTGCGTGAGATCGGAATAAGGAATGTTTCTTAATAATATGTCCTTGGCCATCCCACCCGATATCATCCCATTCGCTAGCTGATAAAACTAATAAAAATTTCCCGTAAAATTTTGACTTACTTTTAGTAAGAGTATCAAGAATCTGCTCTAAATTTACTGTAATATTTTTACATCCAACTTCAAAATTATTTCCTTGAAATGATTGATTTTCCTCTTTTAAATTCCGACCAATTTCCTCAATATTTCTTCTTGTCAATCTTCTTGATTCACCTTTTCCTGTTTGAAATTCCAGACTGTGTAAAAAATGATCTTCAATCTCGTTCGGATCAATCTCATTGCTAAAAATGATATGAAAATTTAATCGTTTGTTGTCTTTTCCGGATAAGATATCCAAACGTAGTTCCACATTTGGTAGAATCAAATCAAAATTTGCTAATTTGCCGTTATTTTTATATTCTAAAATTTTTTTATAGCCATCAATTGTAAAATAATCGGTAATTCCAATAACAGAAATATCCTTGACTTTTTCCAATTCATGGACATATTTGTCCCAAATTTTCCCCAAAAATTTTGTTCTTTCTGCAGCGTCATTGAAAACAAAGTTATTCTGAAAAGAATCGGGAGTGTGTATATGCAGATCCCATTTTTTCCATTGAGAACTGTCAGGCATATAAAATAATTTAACGTTAATAAAAGAGAAAGTCCTTTTGTTTTGATTCTAACCTCTTATCCTCCCTTTGTACTCGAATCAGTGCAAGCCCCAGCAAACCGGCAGCTCAAACACACACGAGGGCTAGGTCTTCCTGGGAAATCCTCACATACTCATAACTCGCATTCATCGCCGCAAACTCCCGGGGGATCATTTCCTGCACGTCGCGTAACTGCTCCTCGAAGAAGGCATAGGGCTTTATTGCACCGGTCTTCTGGCAGGGAGCAATGTATTCGTAATAATACTGCCGTTTGCACCGGTTCCAAAAATTTCCGATGTAAGATTACTCCGGTAATCTAAAGATCGGTTTCAATATTTTCACACCGGATAAACCTTCATCACTTCATCGCCGTAGTGGTTGATCACCTTCACAGCAATCTTCCCGGTCTCCGGCATAGCGAACGGCAGGCTCTCATACCGGTACAAACTCTCCCATGCCGCTTCATCGATCTCCGCTTTGAGCGCTCTCTTCAGTTTCTCGTACGGGTCTTTGGTCTTGTCACCGGTGAAATATGCATGCCGGACAAAGAAGCTCTCCCCGTTGTAATCGGTGTCGATGAACCAGCAGGCGATATCATCGGTTGAGTTGCTCCGTATGGCGCCGGTGGTCGGATCATATACATCGACGCCTTTGATCTCAACAACGATCTTCTTACCCGGCTGCTTCTTGATCGCAATATCCGGCTCTCCAAAGACCACGAACAAATTTCCGGTGCCGGTCTTCTTGAGCAGCTCATCCATGCTGAGATCATTGTTCATCCTGGCAGGAAGTACGGTGAGTTTCCCGTAGCGTTTCATTTCATCGCTGATGTGGGGATCGAAGGCGAACCCACAGACGATCAGGAGATCAAACCCGAGCCCCTGCACGGCTTCCTTTGCCGCCTCTTTGACCTGTAACGGCCCGACAGTTCCATGCTCCGGCCCGATAGAGATGCCTACGCTTTTTGTGATACCTTCCGCGTCAGTGTAGGTCCCCTTCGCATGAATCCATTTCCCGGCAAAGGGATCGAGCGATGCAAATTTGATCCGCTCATTCTTCACCCGGTTATCTACCCCGCTCTTACGGAGATTGTCGAGAATGATGGTAGTGAAATCCTGTCGGTCGTGCGCCTCCTTCTCGCTGACTGTTCCGTCCATGTTCTCATCAGCGGGGAGAATGCGGTGCGGAGAGAGACTCTCGACAGTGAATGGCCCGGTAACCCGGATGCGTTTGGGATCATCGTAGGGCTTGTCGTAGAGCATCTCCATGTCCGCTCGGTGCATAATCGAGGCATCGATCTCATTCTGGTTTTGCTGCCGGAGTGTCCACCACTGCGAAAGGAGCCCGGAGAGTTTTTCGTTTTCCTGAGCTTCGCGGGGGATTTCCCATTCTTGCCATTGCTTTTTTGCGGTATTGTTAATCGATGCCCGGAGCGGTTCGAGTTTTGCCTGGTACTTCTCATAAATGGCATCGATATCTTCGTTGTTTGCGATCGATTTGAGCGTGATGTGCGGGACACGTTTGTACACAAATCCCTTTTTGATGTCGTACTTGGTGGGATACAACGGCGGGCGCTGTTTGGTGATCTCGGCTTCCTTGGCGAGGCCTTCCGGCGAATCGGCAAGGAAATAGTACGGGAATCGGGCGCTCATGAGTCGGGTACGGGTAAGCGCAAGGGCAACCCGGCTGGTATCGATGGTGATCCACCGGCGCCCCCATTGCTCTGCGACATAGGCACTGGTGCCAGAGCCGCAGGTGGGATCGAGCACAATGTCACCGGGATCGGTGGTCATGAGGAGGCAGCGAGCAATCACAGAAGGAGCCGTTTGAACAACATATGTTTTTTGATATGATACCTGAGCATCTTTCCAAAGCGCCGTCCTTTTTCTATATGGAAAATCTTCATATGTCAATCGATAACGCAAGTTTTTACCCTCTCGTTCGAATCGATTTGCATATTTCAATCGATTCAACTTTTCTTTGGTAACAACCCAAGAACCATTGTTTGGTGGGGGGAAAATTGTACCATTTAGTTCGTAAGGAAAATTCGTTTGTTCCGAAAAAGAGGGAGCTAATAGTGCAAACAAGCAATAATATTTCGTTCCATCAGGATGTTCTGGACTTTGGAAATCCGTCTCTTTAATTCTCTCACTTTTTCCATTAGGAAATAAAGCGTATGGGCCATGATCGGAGATTTGCGAAACATCATTTTCTTCAAAAAGATGATGAAATTTCAAGTTGTTGATATCTTTTGCATAAAATAAGATTTGATCATGCATAGTCTCTAAATATTTTGCACCAAGAGGGAGACTTTTTTTTCGGAAAATTATGTCCGCTACAAAGTTCTCGCTACCAAATATTTCATCCAATAGATTTCTGACAAGGTGTGAATTTTCAGAATTGATTTGAACAAAAATACACCCCGATTCTGTCAGCAGTTCTTGGGAAACTCGGAATCTATCCCTCAAATACGCAAGATACGAATGAATCCCCAGTTCCCACGTATCCCTGAACGCACGGATCTGTTCAGGTTGTCGTGTTGTGTCATCCGCCTTCCCATCTTTCACTTCCCGCTTCCGTGTGCTCACCTGCCAATTACTATTGAACTTGATCCCATACGGCGGATCAAGGTAGATCATCTGCACCTTGCCTTTGAGCCCTTCCTTCTCGGCAAGCGAGGTCATCACCTGTAAAGAATCTCCGAGCACCAGCCGGTTCGCCCAGTTCTGCTCGTGGTGGTAGAAGTCCACCCGTTGGTCGAAATCCTCCGGCAGCCCATTGAAATCCGCAAAGAGATCCGCCTGATAATCTTCGGGAGCTTCGCTCACCCCGCCCGGCTTCGCGTGACGAAGGAAATCCTCGATGATCACCTGTGGGTGGATCTTCTCCTGGATGTAAATCGGAAGCACCGGCACTTCTAGATCCTGTGCGTCCTGCTCGTCCTTACCCTTCCAGACAAGTTGTGGATCGAGTGAGGTATCGCGGGGATACCGCATTATCTGGGGAGCCCGTTCATCATCATCCACAAAGTCCCGGAGTTCCTCGGTGGGGATATTCGTCCGCTTGTCTGCGTGCCGGATAGTATCAACCGGTGTGTTCTCCGTTACTGCTTTTTTCCGTGCCATGATTCACTCACTCCGCTCTCATCTTCAGGTATCCCCTGATCGAATTCTTAACATTATGCGGGTCCGTCACTTCAAAGAACGCCCAGCGCCCGAACCTGCCGTGGTTGTTCACCGCCGGCACCCAGAGCGTCTTAGCGGTACTGACCTTCGCCGCCTTCTCCGGTTTCCGCTCGCCCGTAACTTCAACGATCAGGTTAAGCGGATTATCAATGCCATGCCCGTCATCCATCACCGCAATAAAATCCGGTATGTACTGGTGCTCCTCGCCCTCAAAGGTATAAGGAATCGTAAACCCGAGATGATCGTTCTTCACGTACCGGATCATCTCGTCCATATCCTCAAGCGCCATCGCCGTCTTCTGCTCCCAGTCCTGCGTGTCCCCGACAACATAGTTCACGTTGCACTTGTCAGCCCGGGTCTGGAAGGTCCCGCGAATCGTATCGAAATCCACAAACCGGGTTGTCCCCAGTGTATCGTATGGCTGGAGGATCGGCGTCAGTCGCGGGCTTCCGGCAGCGGACTGCACGATTGAATGATAGATACGGTCGGCAGCAGTATTCGCTGACTGAGTGAACCAAAGCAACTGCACGAATGCGTTATCCTTGTACTCTACGCACTCATCCAGCCATCGCTTGGTAATCCCGAGCAGCTGCGGGAACAGCCACGGCTTGTCGTTCCCGTCCTCGTCGCGGAAATATTTCTCCAGTGTCACCTTTGCCAGCAGGAATGCAACCTCGTTCGGGCGCCGGCGCTTCAGGTCATCCAGCGTATGAAAACTACTCTCCCCGACAACCGGCGCATTCTCCGTCCTGGTCGGAATATCAGCCGTACTCAGCGCCATCCGGGAATCTTCCGAAAACGTTGCTGTCAGCTGCTCGCTCCCGAGCTCGTACCGGTAGCCCCGCAGCCGGGGAAATGTGATCTCGCAGGAGATCCGCTCATCCAGCGCCCGCACCCGCGTCGGTGTCGGACCAAGTTCCGGTGCAGTGGTCGAACCGCTGCACGGGATGAATGAGAACGGGATCCCATAAACTTCTGCATATTCCGGTGTGAACATTCCCTTCTCGTTCGTCGCGTAACTCATCCGGCGCAGCGCACGCCCGACCACCTGCTCGCACAACAACTGAGTCCCGAAGGCACGGACCCCGAGAACATGCGTCACCGTCTGCGCATCCCAGCCTTCGGTCAGCATCGAGACACTCACCACGCATTTGACATGCTCACCGAGTTTTCCCTGTTTCCCTACCGTATTCATTACTTCGCGCAGGATATCCTCATCGGTCAGTTTGTCAGTATCCCGGCCCGGGAAACGGACCCGGTATTCCGCCTTGAACTCCTCGATCTCACGGGATGCAATCTTCTTGAATTCCTCGCTCATCGCCTCCCCGGATTCCAGCTGCTGACTGTCCACAAGAATCGTGTTCGGGCGCGAAAGCCATCCTCCATGCTCATCATCGTTCCGGAAGATCGGCAAAGCCCCGGCCTGAACGACAGTTGCCTCCCCGATCTTCTTCTCCCAGCCGGCAATATGATCGAACACCAGTTTGGACACATTCGTATTGTTGCAGACCACGATGAAAACCGGTGGAGTCCGGCCTTTGGCCTGTGCTTCGACATTCTCCTCCCATAACCGGTAATATTTCTCGTAATTGCTGTACAGGCTGTGCAGGGCTCCCTCCAGTTCCTTTGGCAACACCGGATCACCAATTATCGCATCGGTCCTGCGCCCTTTCTTCGGGAGTTCGTCCCGGATCCGCATCCAGATATTCCGGTATGTGGGCAATGCACCGGTCATCGAATCGTCGGCCACCGGCACACGCGGGACTTTCACGATCCCGGCTTCAATCGCATCGATCAATGAGAAGTCCGACACTACCCACGGGAAGAGCGTACCCTCCGACCAGCCGGAACCTTTCAGGAAGAACGGCGTGGCTGAAAGGTCAAAGATATTTTTCACACCTATCTTCGCCTTTACCGATTCGATACCGGAGATCCAGATCCGTGCATCCTTGTCCCGTGACTCAACCTCCTTGCGTTCGTCACCCGTGACCTTTTCTGTTTCCCCATCTGCCTTCTTCCAGTAACAGTGGTGCGCCTCGTCGTTGATCACGATAATATTCTTCTTCGTGCCAAACTCACGGCAGACACGTCGCACAACCTGATCGGGAGTTTCGGTAAATACCCCGTTCTTCCCATCAGCCAAGAGGGATTTTGTCAGTTTCCCCGCTTTGATCTTCTCGCGGGGCAGGAACGTGTGGAAATTCGTGATGATAATCTTTGCCTGGCCGAGTTTCTGGAGTTGATCGGTGGGAATGATGTCCCTCTGCCGGTAATAGTTCTCCGGATCGTTCGGGAGCAGTACGCGAAGACGATCCCGTATGGTGATCCCCGGTGTGATGATGAGGAACGAATTGGTAAACCGGGCATCCTGCGGATTTGCAAGTTTGTTGAGTGCCTGCCATGCAATCAGCATCCCCATGACCACGGTCTTACCGGTGCCGGTTGCCATCTTGAATGCAATCCGGGGCAGACCTGGATTCGAGCTCTCATTAGCCTCCCGTAGCATAGCCTCCATCCAGCTGTCTCCATAGCGGGACGCGGTTTCCGTCATGTAGATCGCTGTCTCCAGTGCCTCGATCTGGCAGAAAAAGAATTTCTTCTCGCGTTCGGCGCTCGTCCAGTAATCCAGCAGTCTCCGTGTTGTTGACGTAACACCGGCATAGCCTCCGTTACGCCAGAGCGAGATCCGTTCGCGGATCCGGTTAACCATTGCATTTTCTTCAATGCGATCCTGCGTCCACTCGGTATCAAAGGTAAGTTGCTTGCCTTTCTTTTTAGGCTGCGCAATAGGTACAAACCGGGAACTCGCGCGCCTACCGGTAATCACTTCATCGGTGATACCCTCATCAGTGAACCGGAAATGTTTATCCGGTTCGGTGAAGGGAGAATTGATAACCGGGTTTTCAATAACGACTTGAGGCATTTGAATATTCAAATGTTAATTCATTCTACCAGTCCGATAAAGATTCTCTTTTGATTTTCAAACTGCAATAACATTTGAGTGACTTATCACTTCATAGAATTTTTTCTGAAAAATTATTTCCAAAAGGTTTTCTAATTCCCTCGAATTCGATGGAATTAACTTCTATTGGTAATATTTCTTGGAATTCAAATCTCGAACTTTTCCAATATTTCAAAGTATTTACTACGGGTACCCGGCCAAATGCCCCACCCCACGGTCCACGGTTGCACCGCCACGCGGAGACCCGGCCAGCCCCCGGGCTTCAGCAAGGGTGAGGCCTTACTGGAACTTCCTGGCCGGACCCAGCACAAAAATTTCGAGTATGGTTGTCCCTATTGTGTGATATCCTAGTTGAGCCAGTCCAGTAATCTGCCAAATCCCAACCCCATTCCCTCTCACCGGTCCGGGTGGGGCCAAGCCCGGAGAAATTAAGCAGACCCTGTGTATGAAAATTTATAATCGGACTGTGATTGAAAAAATTTGCCGGACCATGCATGAAATATTTCAACCACACTTTGATTGAAAACTTTTGAGCAGAACTTGCGTGAAAAATTTCAAGTGAGCCCTGAAATAAAAAGTTCACCCTCGCCCTCCTTACCCACACCCTCCAAAACCCCATTTTTCTAAGCACTTAACAATGTCTCCAATCCGGGCACGTCATGGCCTCCGTCCCCTCAAAAAGCAAAAACAAAGCCCAAAATGAGCATAGATTAAGTGAAGATCACCCCCTGTTCGATCGAAAATTCCTGGATATTTCGCATGAACAGGGGGTCCGGAAGGATGCGTGAAATTCACGTCGTTATCCGACGAGAGAGTTCTTCACTTTTACCCCCAAAACAGGCCTTTCTTTCACTTTCCACCTGCTTCAGCCCATCCGGTAAGAGATCGGCAATCTAAAAGGGTTCTATTAGGGATCATTTTAAACAATGCAAATCAGTCCGTTTGCCATAAAAACCTCAAATCTCCGTTATTTGAAAAAACCCGTTTTTCAAATCCCGTTTTTTGAGAATATATTCATAAATATTTCCCGGTTTTGGGTAAACGGAGCCCAATCTGGACTCCGAATAACACCTCTCCCAGGCACCCTGATCTCATCCGTAAAATACCCGGATTCGAGGGTTTTTAGGCATCCTTGCAAACCCTGTTTTTATGGATGCCGGGTCTGGCGCTCAAAAGTGGCTCCAACCTACAGTCAGCATGGGCTAGTCCCAAAAATGTAAACAAAAAAATACAAAAAAATTTATCGCTGAACAATGGGCCCGGCCCAAGGATTAGTAGGATGCCCGGCGGATTTGTAAAGCGTGTTATAAGGCGGCGGTGAGAAATGAGCAGGAAGCTTTTGTTCCTTTACCGGGCACCGTGGATGTTTCCCGGTGCGAGCGGGTGACGGCTGATGTGGGGAAGTGCTCTTGTGGGTTGGTGAGGGTGGATTGGATTGACCGCAAGGCCGGGGTGAAGTTGTGCGAGCATTGTTACGGGAGGGGGGTGCGGGAGATGGCCCAGGGGGTTGGGTGATGGTGCCCACCGGTTCTATTTTGATTGAACTGGATCCTTGCAGCAACAATCGGGAGATCCCAGACCTGACGGCAGCGATGCATTAGCTCATGATGACATATTTGTGCAGCTGTGGGAAGGCCGGGTCTTTCTCAATCTTCCGTTCGGGTTGGGGATTGACCGGAGATAACGAGGCGTCATTTTACGAGCCGCATCACTATGAGGTTTGGCAAAACATTTACATAATGCTCACTAGGTATGATGTATACGAAGAAGGTGTGGTAATGCCAGCAAAATCACTACTCGGAAGGAAAAAGTCCACGCGCAAAGATCGGTCAAGTATCAGCCGTGGTAGTGACACCGATCAGGAGTTCATTTACGGTCTGGTCCATGAGGAACGTAGTGCAAGGCCCAGTGAAGGATACGCAAGTGACCTTACGAGTCATTCGAGAAAGTTGCAACGGCTTCGCATCCCAATCGGATCAAACCTTCCCCAGAAGCGAGTGTCAACGTTGGTTCCGTCCGAAAAAATAAAAGTCCGCGGGAAAAATTATTCGCTATTAGGTGTGTGCGACACGATGGCAAAGGCGAAGAACGCGGCAGCGACTTCGAATGCAATTGCTTCTGATGACACGAGAAAACGTGGTGTGTACTTGAAGAAAACTATCGTCCGAGTGTTCGGCCGGAACAAGAAGAAATACTGCACATACAAGAACTACGAGTGGTCGTGATGGCGGCAGGTGATGATTGGCCGAAAATAATTGTAACTTCGATAAAAAAAATTTCGATGAGTAATTAATTGTCGATACTCAAAAAATATTTTTTTCCACAGGTACCATCATACCTTACTCTTCACCTTAATATCAGGCATTTCATCTGTGAATTCCGGATCCATCCTATGAAGTTGTTCGCGGATAATTCCCCTCATTTCATATGCAGGACTGAAACAATAGGTATCGAACTCATCGAGATCAAGATCTCGGGTTGATCTGACATGGGGGAAAAGTAATTTTAAGAATCCTGTTGATATTCGGGAAATTGCGGTTGCATCACGTTTATCCGCTGTTTTTGGAATATCCAATGATGCTTCAACAACAGCAGTCACTGTGGTATCTTGACGTAAAAGATGAAGAATTTCGGAGAAATATTCGGAATTAAGTGCATACCCTTTTCCAATACTACCCGTTTTGATTCGAGGTAGTTTCCATCCTTCGATAAATCCATGAAATCGATCAATTAACGCAGATTCTTGAATAAAATCAGGGAGAGTTTCAAAATAATTGGTATCAATTGGGCGGTGAGTGTGTTCACTTATCGGAATATTTCCTAAAATTATAAAACTTGCATCAGCTTCCCCTGGATGGGACATCACATTAAATGTTCCCGATTCAAGATAACTTTTTAGAGCTCCAATAACTTCGTCGGGTTTGCTTCCAAAATTAATAGTGGATATCTCGTCAAGTGCGATATAATCGAATCGAGTAATAATTCCACGCCGTTTCCGACCCATATCATAAAACAATTGGGCTCTGCTAACGGTACCCCCACTTATTAACCATCCATATTTACTCAAACGCCCAAAAACGTAAGATTTCCCTGTTCCTTTTGGAGCTAGTTCGAAAAGATTTAACCTTGGTTCAATGAACGGAAGTAATCGGGAAATCATTTTTAATTTTGCATCTATTCCATCAAAGCTCTTTGGCTCGTATTCCATATTTTTTACAAGAAAATCAATCCATTCGAGCGTTGTAAAGTTTTTTGATCTGACCGTCCTATAATAATCCAAATTAACTTTAAAAGGTCTGAATGGTGTGAAGTCCCTCAGAATAATTTTACCATCCTTTTTTCCAGGGGTCGGTGGATCATACGTTAAATCACCTATTCCCCAACTACCACCATTCAGTAAATCGGGATTATTTTTAATTACATCTGATACAGCGGCCCCCTCTTTTCCTTTGATATCAAGAACTGGAATTTCTAAATAATCTTCGTCGCTTTTAATATCAGGTACAACTAAAAAATTCGTAAGAATTGATGATTTTTTTCGATTATTTTTAATATTGAATTTAAATTGTTCTGCTTTACTTTTGTCAGGTAAATATTCATCTAAAAAATTTTGCAAACCTTCGGTATTGATGATATCTTCCGAAGAAAATTTGCTGATGAGCCAATCGGATACGAATGATGGAAGTGCCCGTGAAGATAAGATTCCTTTTTTGGTTAATTTTTTGTTGATCGATTCCCCAGGGAAATATTCTTTTATTTTTTTGTCGATTTCTGTAAAAACATATTCATCTGCCTCTTTTGAATTATCCAAAGAAATTGGGATCAGTTCTTCTTTTTTTTCGGTGTCGCGTTGTTCCATATTCGCATCCTTCTATAATTGATTAGAATCCAAATCTTTTATCAAAATCCGTTTTTTCAGAACCTGATAATACGGTAAATTCACAAGGCACTCGAATTTTTTTATTTACCGTAAATAGAAGCTCATTTTTGCCTACTCTCATCCCGTTTTGTTTCACCAATGACATTGGCAGAATGAGAGTTCTTTGGCGATAATGTTGCATATCGATAGAAAATGCTGGGGAATTATTAATACTTAATTTAATTTCAATAATTTGCTCTTCGTATTTACCCTCGATATGGATACTAATAGAATCATCTAATGGAGAATATTCCAATTTCTCCGTTTTCATCTGAATTGGTGAGATTTGTTGTATTATATCGGGGGGCGCCACTTTAATTGCAAACGCTAAAATTTCCTCAGGTGTTGCTCCCCCATGGGCTTCACCTCGAGGACAAGATTTTCCAAGATTGTCATAAGTCATTGACACAATGATTTTTTTTTCGCCGCCAACAATTTTTAAACCATCCGTCTCTAAAAATTCAGTTTGGGTTAATTTGCCGTATCGTCCTCCATGTTTTTTATCTTCATTGTTAAATCGATCCAGTGGTTTTCCTTTTCGTGCAAAAGCAGTTGATCCGTGATCAGAAATAATCCACATTGGCTGAGTATACCCTTTAAATTTTCTATGAATATTTTTCTCGACAATTTTCTTTAACATATTTATTTCATTCTCAATTGTGCGGGGATATTCATAGAATTCATGGAGCATTTTATCGAAAGCATCAAATGTTTCAGTGGATTTCCCCTCTTCTGATTTCTCAAGAGGAAAATATTCGGTAGTTGAGGGTAATGGTGAAAAAATCGGAATTACATCTAAAACCTGCCAACCAGATTTTATAAACAGAAATTGAACTAATTTATTCCATTCAAATCCAACCCCATCGAGAAAAATATATTTTTTATCTTTGATTTCGGAGGGGAGTATTCCATTATCGTGGCTCTGGATTTTTCCGATAATTACGCCAGCGTTAATTTCTTTCCACTGTTTACGGAACTCAGTCTGTAAAATTTCAAGATCTTCTGTGGGCTGATCGTACACAACTTTTGAGTGGATATAGTGAGATATGTAAGTTTTTGCAAATGTAGAAAAATCATCAACTATAGCAAAAGATCGTAATGGTTCAGGATTCAATCCAGGCTCGATATATTCAGCATATTCGGGCCAGACCTTTTTGATAATTAAAAAATGGCTCAGGGATAATCCGGATTGATTTCGCATAAGTTGTGGAACGATTTCTGCAATCGTTTTTCGTTCAAAATCAAAAAAGCCGATTATCCTATCGATTATTTGGGTTGGATCGTGTCCGAGGTTGTTCTTCATCTGCAGAAATTTTTCTTCAAATGTAGCAATATCACTTACAAATAGAGGCTCGGAAAATTTTGTTATCAATTCTCTTCTCGATGTAAGGACTTCGGTATCAATATTAATCCTTTGCAAACCATCGAAATAGATTTGGTCTAACATCTTTTCAGGATTATTTACTGTAATTATCGCATCCTGCAACGCTTTGTTCAATATTTTTACATTTTTCCCTTTATTTAACCAAAACCAACGATGTATTTTCTTTTCTCCACGCTGACTGTGTTCCCAAAAAATAAAAAATTGGCCTTCAAATTCCGTTTCATCCCCCAATATCATCGTTTCAAAAGATTCCCAAATTTTTTGGCCTTTAAATTGATTTATTCGTGAAAGAATAAATTCTTGAACTTCTTTCGAGGGTTCGATATTGAATGATGTTTGTGGAATTGAATATTCATATTGAAGATAGTCCTTGAAATTGTCAATTATTCGTTTTTTCACTTTTGGGACGGAAATATCAATTTTTTGAATAACCTCGATTATTTTTGGGTTTTGAATTAAAATTTTATTTTTAAAGGCTATATTACCCGTTTCCCATAATAAAATCCAGTCTTTTATGCTATTTATTGTGTCAAACTTGCTAGAAGATATGATTCCGACGTTATCAAAAAATATTTCGAGATCTTCATTATCATTATCTTCAATTTCAGATTGAGAGAAAACTTCAGCCATTCGCTCTTTATGCGTAAAATCTTTGATAAAATTTTGATAATTTGAATAAAAATCCAACATTGGAATAATCATTTTCGATTTTTCTGATTGGACCAGTTGAGTGAAAAATTTTGAAATAATGGGGATATTTGTTTTATTTGGATGAAATCTAATAAACTCGGTCATAGGAACTAAAACCAAGGGTTTTTCTTTTGATTTTTTTAATGCATCGTCAAACCATTTTTTCAACTGATACGCTGATAAAGAATGATCTGGTAAAATTATATCGGATAAACGATGGAATTCCCACGGCGCTTCTTCTAGAAATTTTTGATAATCTTTTTTAGATGAGAAGAATATTAAAGCAGCAGGAAATCGCGATTTGCTCCCAATTTGTGGTTTTAGGTCAATATATTTTTCTTTTAAAATTGTTATTAACTCCAAAACTGTCGAAAAGTTAGTTGGAAAGGTTTCAGTCATTAAGTACGCCCTCAATAATCTTTTTAATTTTTATGAGAGCATCATTTTCCACGACACTCTCATTTTGTGATGGATCATCGATAAGAGTCTGAATTACATGATTTATTTGTTTCAAAAATAATGAGCGATCATTTTTTGCAAGTGATATCGTTTCACCCTCCCACTTTTCAATATTAATTGGTACTGATAATGAAACTGGGCCGAGAAGATTTGAATACTTGAGGCATCCATTCGCACCCTTGACTACAATTTGATAATAATAATGTTGTCCAATTTTAACCGAATTATCTGTAAATTTTGTGATCTTTCCTTCGAGATCATCCAAGTGAAGTATTTCTGTTAATTTTTCACCCCTTTTTATCTCTATTGATTTCAAACCATATTTTTCGTCAAACGAATTCCACTCAAGAATTACATTCTGGTTTTTTATTTGTATATGTGCATTAACCGGTGGAATTTGAAGAGGTATTTCTATAGTATCAAACGATACAATTTGGCTCTCTCCAGCGGAATTATGCGCAGAAATTGAGTATGAGTAGGTTTCACCAATTGTAACCCCGTTATCAAAAAACTTGGTTTCATTCGATGATGGCATTGCAATTATCTTTTGATTCTTATGTTGATCTTTTCGATAAATGCAGTATTTTTCAAGGAAAAGGCGACCATTTTCAGGATGTGACCAAGTAATTTGAACTCCATCATTATACAATACTGCGGATGGATTTGTAGGAGGTAGTGGACAGATTTTACATGTCAGGAGAACTGGTTGTGAAGTCTTTCCATGACATTTCATTCCAATGGTATTATACGCATCAATTCTGTAGAAATACCGTGTTGCAGCAATTACGTCGTAATCTAAATATTCTGAGTCACAATTGGGGATTTTGACTGCGATCTCTTCCATGTTGCTTGGAGATGAACCCCGATAAATCTTGTAAAAATCAATTTCGTATTCATCGTTGGGTATCTCCCAAATGATTTTAAAATATTCTTCAAATGCATTTATGGTCAAATTGAATGGTGGGGGAATTGGTACTATTTTCTTTTTATATTCATCACTCGGTTCACTTTTTCCTGCACCATTTTCAGCGATTACCCTGTAAGTATATGTTATTCCTGGCTTTGTTTTCTGATCTGTATATGTCGTGTTTTTTGCATCGATTTTATCTATAATTACAAAAGAATTTTCTTCTTCTTTTCGCTGGATTATATATTTCAATGGAATTCCACTATCTTGCACTGGGGCATCCCATTCCAAAATTAATCCCTCATCTTCCAAATGGGAATGAATATTTTGAGGATTCTCAGGAATGGCCGAATTGTTCAATAAAGAAGTTAATTGATCCGCGACTTTCGTCTCTGTCCATGCCCACGGTTCACCTTCTAAAGTAGTTTTTAAATTGTCAATTATAATGTCTGAAGATGGATAAAAATGGTAAATTCTGATAAATCTAGCAGAGAGATATTTTTCAAAACCAAGGGAAAACGTACTTTTAGAGAATAATGTTGCCCAGATACTGTTTGTGTATTGTTTTTCAATTTCAGAGATAAGTTGCAATATTTGCTCAAGCTCAGTATCTGATATAATTTTATCCCGATCAGATTCTACTATCACTTGGTTTAATTGGGTCAAACATTTTTCTAGAGTGTTTTTCTTTTCTCCTTCATAAGCATAAGGAATAACCCATAATGGTAAACCAAAAGAAGTACTGTTTTTATGTCGAATCTTAAAAGTTACTTCAGCTAAAGTTTTTATTGTTTCACTCTCGAGATTAAACATTCTAATTAAGTTTTTAGCCAATTTCAATTCATCAGATGTACCATATCGGATTTTGTTATCTTTTCTCGATTTTTTTATTGCGTCATTTATGGCTTCAACAATTTTTGTTCCATCTTTCGAAGGAGTGTTATTCCCTACTTTAACCTCAAGACGATTTTCCCTTTTAAATTCGGCAAGTGCATAGGTAATAACTAATGATTCAATCCAGCCACATAAACCATAAGGAGGATATTCAAGTTGAAGGTCATCAATCATTGATAGAATGCTAATGAAAGAACCTGTTTTTTTCATTAAGTAAGATTTAATTTTTTCAACCGTTTCAAATAAAGGTGAAGATCTGACGAACTCCTCATCCCTTAAAAATAATCTATTATCAATAAGAGGCTCTCCATTTTTATCATAAAAAATTTCCCGAATTCTTTTCTTAACTTGATGAGTTTCATCATTAATCAGTTTTTTCCCGTTTGCCTCTCCGTAATATTCTAAAATAAATTCGCTATACTTTTTGGGAGATTCCCAAAAACCAGTATATTTTAAATAATCAAAACCGCGGGGATAAATCTTTTCAATAAATTCAGAAAGTTTCGGTCCAATATTACTAGTCTTTTTAACCCATTGACCATGACAAATTAAAGTAACATTTCTTAATTTTTCTTCCAAAATATCCTTTTCCGTTCTTTCTAACTGGTCTCCTTGTTCGATCAATTGTTTATTTGAACGTTCTTGACCCAATTTTCTTTGAGCTAAAGCCTCAATCCATTTGTTATAACACTCATCGAAAGGACCTTCGTAGAGGAAAAAAATCTGGTTTTGATATTTTTTAGAGAATTCAATAATTTCTGAGCGAGTTGAGTCAAATTTTTTTAAATTATCAGATAATATTGGTGTAAGAACGAATTTCCCCAGAGCATCCAAATTCTGAATATCAATTTTAAGTTTTCCGATATCATTGGAAGAATAGGATTTTATTTCAATATTGTTATCTTTCAATGTTGCGCGTGTCCCTCTTAATCTAGGAACCTCTAAAGCACCTTCAAGTATCTTTTCGACAATGAGATCATTTCTCCGTGCAACATATTTTTCGAAGGATTGTTCTTTGCTTACCTCTGCTATTATTTTTTCAAGCAATTCCTGATCATAATCCCCTATCCGAATTTTATATGTATAGTCTTCAGGGGCAAGCCCTCTGTCATAAAGAATTAATATCGAATTATCTTTCAGTTTCTCGAGAATGCTTCCGACATTTTTAATATTGGATTTAATAAGCGCAGTTTCTATATTATTTTTGGTCGTCAATAATGCGGCTTCATGTTCAAATTCATGAAGCATTTGCATCAATACAAGCGTTTTAAAAACCTTAATTTCATCCCTTCCAAGATTCTCGACAATCGGGAAATAACGTGTGAATGAGTTTATCGTTTGTAAAATGTTTGAATATGTCCCTTTATCAAAATTATGTTGCCTAAGATCATCATAAAAAAAGTCGAACACTTGATCGATTGAAAATAATTTTGCATCCCCTTCAGAGGGTTCCAGTTCAATAAATGCAGCAAAACCCAGTTTTGTTCCATAAATCGTTTCAATATTTTCAGTAGAATGCAATAATTGGAATATACTTCGTTCTGCAGAACCAATTAAATTTGCAATTTTAGTTGCAACATACACTGAATACGGGTGTAAAGGTAAAGTCCTGATTATTTTTTTGTCATTGTATTCAATATCCTTAAACAAATCTTTATATTGATTTACAAACACGTTTAGAATTTTTGCGTTAAAACCTATATTTTCAAGATATTGACGATAAGCATCATAATCTTTATCTTTTATTACCAGTGATTTCTCAATTAATTCATAGGTTGTATTTTTCTCCATTTTCATATGAGTTATTTCAAACCTAGCCTCAATTCTTGCCAGTTCATCATCTAATTGAGAATATCGCCCTCTGAAGGCTTCTGGACTTCGGTGACTAACTAAAAATAAGATAATATTTGAGGAAGCTTTCTCGGCCCATTCCTGAATTTTTTGGTCGTGTCACACAATCGGCTAAGATCTCGCTGCTAGCAAAGATACCTAAGCGTTCAAAGATATCAATCTTATCGAAAATGGATTCAGTAAACCCAACAACGAAACCGGTTAAGTAGCCGCCGCGGGGGCGTCCCT
>JAUSBW010000033.1 GCA_030651815.1 Methanoregula sp. | reverse complement strand
AGGGACGCCCCCGCGGCGGCTACTTAACCGGTTTCGTTGTTGGGTTTACTGAATCCATTTTCGATAAGATTGATATCTTTGAACGCTTAGGTATCTTTGCTAGCAGCGAGATCTTAGCCGATTGTGTGACACGACCAATTTCTTATAAGAATCACTCATTATTCTGCTTCATCATTCTCCGGAAAGGGAATTTTTTCGGGCTCTTTAAAGCAGAGTACTGCGGCAATTCCCAGCAGCAGAATAGCCGGCGTATAAAAATAGAGAAGATTGAATGTGCCCGCAACTGGAACAGAAAGGGTAATCCAGACTGCTGATGAGAGTAGCATCAAACCGGCAAAACCGGTCTCTTTCTTTGAGATTGCCGCACCTCCCAACCCAAGGCTCGAGAACAATGCAACCTGGACTCCCGATAGTGTCATATCACTGGATGTGGCAGTAAGGATCACAAAACATGCAGTAGCAACTCCCAAAACTGCCCCGGCAAGTCCGATGATGAATGGCTTTTTCATACTCTTACCGTCTATGTCATCGAGGATAAAGGTTGCCGTCGTAAGTATGATCTGCCGGAAACGGAACCAATGGCTGCGCTGCGCATGTGCTGTATCGGTAAAGGAAACGACGGAAGATGGATTTACAAGATCGTTCAAATATTCCGTTTAAAAGAAATCCGGGGGTTTATAGAAGGATTGCGCATTTCGTGATTTTTCACACATATAATTCGTTTTTGGTCGGATCGTGCCATAATTACAGAACAAAAGTGATTGTTTACCCCAATTCTATGCGGGAAATTGCTGTTGCGACCAAAATATTTATTAATTGATAAATTAACAAGAAATATAACCCTTTCCGGTAGGAGGTGAAAAACCACATGGCAGCGGCAAAGAAGGCAGCGGCAAAGAAGCCGGAACCTAAGAAATCAGCAAAGAAGGCAGCACCCAAGAAGAAGTGATGCCTTAATCGCAACATTTTTTTGTAGGATTTTTTCTGCAAATGATTTTTTTCTGATGATTGTATTTTTTCACAGTTCAATCCGGAACAGGCTCTCATCTTTTATCATGATTATTTTCCGGCCCGGTACCAAATGGGAACTTTTTTTTTCGTTTTCATAATCAAGCCGGACTCAGAAAATCCCGGGACCGGGTAACGCCCGGAGGGGGTCGGATGGGTCAAGCCCGCACTGCACAAGAAGGGCAGGAATGTAAAACGCCGTCGTGATTTTCCACAATCACTGGCATCGCATGGGACGTGATTGTTTTAAAAAAATGGTCAGACTCCGCTTAGATTTTTGGGCCGGAACCTGCGCTTTTTACACCGTAAAGTTGAGAGAACCATGGGCTGATGGGCTGCAGGGGGTCGGGCGGTGTACTTTGAATTTTGCCGTGATCATTATCCTGGAACGATGCCAATGTGCAAAACGCCTCCCGGTTTTTGCGCTACGCACTTACCGGTTCTCTTGTGTGAACGAAGAACTTGCCCGGGCGCAACCCGACGAGGGGTCGCAGCGACTCCATGTAGATCTGGGGGGGGAATCGGTATGAAATCTGGATTGTTATGTTATTCGATCATGTAGTTTGAGACGACGAAGGAGAGCTGCCTCAAGCCCCATCAGTGCGGTCACTGTTCGACTATCAATCCGCCCACTTTTAATTATTGCTCAACGTGTGGTCTTCCTTTGACCATCGAAGCAGAGCAACAGGTATCAGAAAGCGGCGATAAAATCCGAAAATTATTTCTGGAGAATCCACAAGCGCAAACAGTATTTCCTGAAATCTTCACTCTTTTTAAACAGCCGCCCGAATAATTCTTGAAAAAAAACGATGAGATCATTGACATTAGGCAATAAAGCCCCGCAATCCACGTTTTAAGTCCGCCATTACTATCTCATGATCCCACTTGGTTTTTTAGAAGATCGCATCTCACCAAGTGGCTTAATTACATCTCTATATCGTTCTACATCAACCCCAAGATGAAAAGCAGCTCTCTTTGAAATTTCATCAGTAATAGCATTGAATCCTTTTTTGCAATCTTCTGGATACTGGCTGTGGATATCTGTGAGAATTTTCCTATAATTTTCAGGTGAATGCCAAAGAATCGAATAGATATCACAAGCATCCTTTACTTGTTTATCGTCCTTTGTTCGCATAGGAATGGATATGAGTTTCGTAGCAAGCAACATAAACGGCGGAGGTATCAAAATTTTTAAACCATCTAGATTGACCATCACACCCGTCTGCTCTTCAAAAACTCTTCCAAGTATCGGCTCATCAAGAACATTAAAACCAAAAATCTCCTTTTGCATCGGACGGATGTTATCAACCATCATATCTACGTATAAATAAAATAATTCATGAATTGGAATATCTCTCGCAACAGCTTCTGTAATTATTTCCCTGGTATCTCTCCAAATCATCTTGCAATATCGACAAGAACCGTGTGGTAAATAACTAAGCTCTTGAACAATGGCTATTGCTTTAGTAAATGTGCTATTCCTTAATTCAAAGCCACTTACGGTAGAATCAATATGAAAACATACGTCAATATCTCTCGATCCAAGATATTGAGATCCATGTTCATCCCTGAATGAATCATTTACGGTCACATAAACTGCCCATCCTCCAATGAGTAAAAATGGCTCTGGTAGCTCTACATTGTCAAGTTAGAAAATGAGATTATCCAAATTATATGGAAAGATCTATATATATTGACATGCAATATAATACTCATGTGCACAAAGTACCACACCAGAACGGGAGAAAAAGCTCGCTGAATGGATAGATCAGC
>JAUSBW010000026.1 GCA_030651815.1 Methanoregula sp. | reverse complement strand
GAAAAAGAGCATTCTCTGTAGGGTGGGGCACACCCGAATCTACGCTCATGGAAACCAGATCCTCTGTTCCAGTCAATGTACTGGGATACGTTCAGGTCGATGAAGTGAGAATCCCACGACTTTAGTCGTGGGAGATGTCAATCCAATAATTGTGGTAAAGATGGTACTCTTTTCACTGACAGACCCATTCATAAAAACTACATGATTCCTGTGACCACAGGTATATTTGCACATGAAAATGGCAAAGCCATTTTCACATTAAAAAAGTTCAGATGAAGAACCGAAAAGTAACCCACGCTATCAGCAGCATGATAGCAGAGTACTTCAGGCCGGAGATAAATCGCGCTTCACCCATCTGGCCGGCCACAAGTCCGGAGAAGAATCCCTGGAGCATTGCAGCGTGAGAGAAGAGTCGCTTGTAAATGAAGATATCAATAGTGCCCCCGAACCCCTTTGCCCCGGAAGCAACGGCGGTAGCACCTGCCGTTGCCATAGTAGTAAGGAACGATGTGACAAGGATTGCAATGACAAACAGGAACACAGCAAAGGAGACGAGCACGATAACGACGTAGATCATCATATTATTACTGCGTTCCTGCTGGAGGTTGACCACTTCATAGGTATCCTTTGCTGCTGCACGCAGCACTTCGCTCACATCACCACCCGCCTTGCTCGCCTTTGCGATCAGGTCAACACTTCGATCTGCAAGTGGTGTTCCCAGGCTTTTATCGAACCGGTACAGTGCCTCGACAAAACCAATACCCCATGACATCTCGTTGTCAAGTTTTCTGATATGGGGAGTGAGGGTACCGTATTCTGCAGCAGCCACAAGGTGCACAGCATTGGGCAGCGTCATACCGGAATCGTTCATACCTGCGAGATCCCTGAAAAAGTTCGGAAGACCATTTTCCAGACTTGACACCCGCAATTGTTCCTTAAGATCGAGAATGGCGAGGGGTACAATAGCGATGAGTACGGCAAAGACGGCAAAATCATCCACAACAGTGGAATTGAAGAGTACATTCATACCGTAGGATCTCACACAGAAAATAAACCCGCCGACAAAGACGATCAAAGCCAGCGGTATACAGACAGCCAGAATGTTGACCGGTTTTTCTAAAAGCACCTTAAGAGGGTGTTTGAGAAACTTTCCGATACCCTCCCGGGTCTTGCGTTCATGCTCGAGTTTTTTGGAGATTTCCCGGAATTCTTCCTCAACAGAACTAAGATCAGCGGATTTTAACGCAGGGGGGGTGTCAGTGCCACGATTGAAGAGATTTTTGAAATGATTCTTAATTCCCGTATCAGTACTCACTTCAGCGGGTGTAACAGGAGAGGGGGCACTGGCACCGCTATGGATGATATTGTTGAAGCGATCTTTGATCCCCATTTCAGGACTCCGGGGTCATGGAACTGATCATAATCACAAACGCAATACTCCCAAGAGGGATCATAATATAGATAATCGCATACAGGAACATCGGCCTGTTGTCCCCGGAAAGCACCGACATGATCGACTGCAGGATGATCAAAAACAGCGTGCCTGCGACCATTGCCGTAACATATGATTCTGCGATCAGCCCAAGCGTATCCAAAAACAGTTTCTGCGTCTGCCTGTTCTCGAGCGCATACTGGTCGGCTTTTGTCCGGAAATATTGTGTCAGGTTACCACCGCTCGAGATACTCGCCATCGCACCCTGTAAGAACTCTTTCATCCGTTTACTGGGGGTAGTAGAGGATACCAGCCGGAGCGCATCGATCAGATCCCGCCCGAAAATATCGATCTCCCGGGCAACATACCGCGCCTCAACTGAACACTGACCATAGATAGGACTGTCACCCAGCAGCCGGAATACCTCGGCTGGAGTGATCCCTGCAGTGGACATCGAGGTGACATAATTGATTGCATAGGGCAGACGGGCATCGATATTCCTTTGCCTGTTCCCAGCCTCAATGCCGGGATACATGATGAATGTAACATACGTAAGTCCCCCAAACACCAGCAGGGAAAAGATCGTAATGAATATGGTTCCAAGGATAAGGCTGTGAGTATACAGCACAACCAGCGGATCGGGCACTGCACCCTTGTACTTGATCAGGGTGGGCAGTTTTAAAATCCAGGTAAAGAGGCCCATTACTACCGCAGCAGAGAACCCGACGATAATGGAACTGACAAAGGCGGTGGAAAGATATGCCTCAAACGAGGTCTTGAACCTGGCGGATATGAGATCACTTCTCAGTTGTGAGTACTCATCGCGCTTACCCTTCATCCGGTTGCCGAGCAGGTTGAAACAGAACCGCTCATAACTATTCATAGAGACCCTTCCTCACTTTCTCGATGACCCCTTCGGGATCCCGGTGATAGGAGATGAGGATCTTTGCCACATCCTTGTAGTGCCGAATCTTTTCAATCCTCATCCATTCCAGCACCTCCTGGCGGCGCTTTAACTCTTCGCGCATCCGGGTTTCACTCCACCCTTTTGCCTCCATGATCTCTTCGAGAAGATAGGATTTCCCGGAGTAGGAGTGCTCGTCGGTCGCTGACCGCCACTTGAACACCTCGTTTGTGATCAGCTCGTTGGTCCTCGGGTCGATATCGAGAATCTCGACGATCTGCTTGTTCCGCCTGATTCGTTTTCCTCCGACACGCGCCTGCACCTGGATGCAGATAAAGTCAAGGGCTGATAGCATGTTTCGCGGGACATCCATGGGGGGGTTTTCGATACGGTGCACTACACTTGCCACGGAATCTGCATGTATTGTGGAATAGGTGATATGGCCGGTGCTCATTGCCTGGAAGAGTGTCTGGCATTCCTTGCCACGAACCTCACCCACAATGATGTATTCCGGGCGTTGCCGCATCGCAGCCCGCAGCAGTTCATACAAATTGATTTCGCCCCTGCCTGCCGTGTCAAACGAATCACGGGTAACGCTGGGGATCCAGTTCGGATGGGGCAGCTTCAATTCACGGGTATCTTCCAGCGAAATGATCTTTGACATGGGCGGGATGAACAGGGAAATTGCATTGAGCGCCGTGGTCTTACCGGATGCAGTTCCGCCGGCAAATATGGCAGATTTGCCGTTCTCAACACACAGCCAGATATACGCGATCGCGAGCGGTGAGAAAGTGCGCCATTCAATGAGATCCGTTGGGGTGATTGGTTCATCCTTGAACTTACGGATGGTGAACGTTGAACCATGGGCGGTGACTTCCTTTCCCAGCGTCATCTGGATACGGGAGCCATCCTGCATGGTAGCATCAAGAATCGGTTCTGCAATCGAGATGTACTTGCCAGCCCGCTGGGCGAGTTTCGTCACAAAAGAGTCGAGTTCGCAGGCATTGTAATAGGCAAGCGTTGTCTTCATCGACTCATAGCTGGCGTGAAACGCAAAGAGGGGGACATTGACACCATCGCATGAGATATCCTCAATATATTTATCGTGCATGATGGGATCGATCAGACCATCGCCGAGGAAGTCCTTGTACATGTTATAATGAACCTTCTCGCGTTGTTCCGGCGCGAGTTTGATCCCGAAGTCGACAATAATATCATCCGCAGAAGCCCTGAGTTTGCGCCGGGCTTCCTCTTTGGAGATGTCTTTGGTATTGATATCGAGCGTATCGAAGAGACGCTCTTTAAGCTCGACTAATAACTCTTTTTCGGGTTCGGTGAGGATCGGTTCGAGCACATGGTAGGTGTACTCATGGGTCGAGTGATCGTACGTGATCCGGATGTATGCATAGGGCTCATTGACCGGGTACATCTCCATCTCTTCAATATCGGGTTCCGGCTGGAAAACGAGATCAACAAGCGGCCCGTGTTTCTTTGGATCGTACGCCTCCTGCTCTGAAGTGATCGCCTTGAAAAGGGAGGAAAGACTTAACTTCTTTGGTCCGGTCCTGATTTTTTCCTTTTCGATCTCCCCGTCTATATCAAGATCCTTAAAGCCGGCGTTAGAGAATTCCCGTTTCCAGATCTCATTAAACTCCTGCGGCAGGGTACCGGACCCGTAACTCTCGAACGCATTGATGCGCCCGTGCAGATTGAGCTCTTCAATCTTAAACGTGGTGCCTTTTGGAAGAATAAGCCCGGAGAGATCTGTGATCTGGTCAACGGAGATGATCTTTTCATCATATTCTGTCTCTGTTGCAGCAACCGTGGGGACAGCATCCTGACTGGTTTGTGGAATGTCTTCAAACAGGTCTTCTATTTTAAAAGAGGACCACTCATCAGACTGATCCGGATCGGGTTGAATTGTCAGTGCAGGTTGTTCGGGAGAGAGGACCGTTTTTTCAAGTGCCTCTTTTTTTTCCATTCCCAGTTTCTTTAGCAGTGCTGAAAAATCACCCGCTTCTGCTGCATCCATCTCCACGGGAGGAGATACGGGAGGAAAAACTGGATCTTTTTGTCTGGAACGCTCATCTTTTTTCTTAATCCCACCAATCATTTTTAAAAGCGAGTTGGTATCTTCGAGGACTTCGTCAGTATCCTTGGTCAATCCAGACATCCCCCGGGCTTATAGGATATTAGATCAGTTTGCATATAACAGACTAAAAGATAATTTTGCCTGTGAGTATATCTACCCAGTGGATGATTACGTTAAACAAATTGATCGTGTCCAATGATCGGCTAAGATAATCATCTTTGGGATGATCTCATTGTTAGACAAAAAAAGGAGACCACCCCAAATGGAAATTATAGTCACACTGCAAGTAAAAGTTTGCCTTCCTGAAGATGAAGAAGTACCGA
>JAUSBW010000012.1 GCA_030651815.1 Methanoregula sp. | reverse complement strand
TTCATCATCAGGAAGGCAAACTTTTACTTGCAGTGTGACTATAATTTCCATTTGGGGTGGTCTCCTTTTTGTTTTGAACTAACAATGAGATCATCCCAAAGATGATTATCTTAGCCGATCATTGGACACAACCAAAAAATTTCGTAACAACTCACCTTTAAGAAGTTGAGTTGTTTGCACTCTTCTCATTCGATGAAAACCCTAGTTTCTCTCCCACTATTTCCATAAATTTCTGCTTTTTTTTCTTTGAGGTTTCGTAAATACTCAAAAGCACCCCAAATACATCTGCTCCGATCCATGTTCTTCGACCTCCACTAATTTTACGGTGAAGTACACCCTGACGTATTGCCCGTTCCGCGTCATTATTATGCCATGGAACATCCTCGTATTGCATGAACGTAAACAGCATATTCTGCCGCTTTCGAAGTTCTTTGCTTATTCGGGTAGCATCCACATCAGCCCATTCACGATCAAGGAATGCAGTTATCTCTCCCTGGAACCCTTTGCATGCATTTATACGCTCTTTCATAGATGGGGGTGGATCATTCTCAGTATACTCAATCGATCGTTTAAGAATAGACCGAATCCCATCAACAAACTCGATAAACTTTTCAGGAGGTCTGCCTTTTTTTAATAATTTTGCTGGTTGAGAGGTTAAGAGACTCCGTGGTTCTATATTGTGTTTAATCTCCGCTCTTTCTAACCATCTATTCACATGAAGGAGATCAAGCTGATGCCCCGAACACTTAACGACATCATATGGCTTCCATGCATCTCTTCCTAAAACGCCCTTGAAATCTCCCAAAATCTCTTCTGGAACTGAATGCCCACGTGTTGGAGCAACCTTATAGTAAGAGCCGATTGTTGAAGTAAAAACCCATAACCAACCATTCTTCCCACCGATTCTGAATCCGGTTTCATCAGCATTGATGTTATTTCCGCGTACTATCTCATCCCTGAGTTTTTCGTAGTCTTCTTTGAGTGTATCTGCCACCCACTTCTCTAGTTTCAGAATGGTAGCTTCACTCATACGAATCTCATAGGTCTC
>JAUSBW010000009.1 GCA_030651815.1 Methanoregula sp. | reverse complement strand
TTCATATCGGCGATGATGTGGATGTACGGTTTGTCAATCTTCAGCAAAAGACAAATGATGTTTTGGATGATATTGGGATGTCGCATCTATTTGAGCGTAAGACTTGTACGACATAGTGATCAACATTGCGCTATTTGGGATGAATGTATGGATACATATGACTTTTCCGCCATTGAAAGAGAATTGCGTTACCAGGATTTCATGATTCACTATCTTCAGGACGAACAGAAAAAAAGACGGGAAGAATTAGATAAAATCGAACGGGATTTAGCAAAATTACAGAACGATCCAAAATTTATTATTTTGGTGAACCTTGCTGCAAAAAAGAATTAATGCATGAATACCGATGATGTGTATATGAAAACGATCCATGTTCCTATCATTATCGAAACCGATGAGGATGGGGTCTTCATCGTATCCTGCCCCCAATTCAAAGGCTGCCACACATACGGAAAAACTATCGATGAAGCGCTCGTCCGCATCAAGGAAGTTATCGAGCTTTGCATGGAATATTCACAACCTGAACATCTCAATACCTTTGTGGGATTCCGTGAGGTTGAGATCGTCTCTGGTGCGTAATGCTTCCCGTTATCAAGGGAAAAACGCTCGTCGCTTTTCTTGAATCAATTGGTTTTACCGTAATTCGTCAGAGAGGATCTTATGTCCGGATGAAATCTGATGATGGCAGATTTACCTCAGTACCGGTTCACCGTGGCGAGGAGATCCCTAAAGGGCTTCTGTGAAAGATTATCCGGGAAGATCTCGAAATGACACTCGAAGATTTTGCGGATGCGTATGAAAAATACAAGGGGCATTAATCATTCCTGTCCATAATCCCCTTTCTTTGCATTGCCGGTTTTTTTATGGGAGATGTGCAAAGAGTTCCCCTATACCGCCGGGTCATGTCCCGGCAGCGTGAAGCAGACCGTGGTACCCTTCCCCTCGCCCTCCGACTCCGCCCGGATCGTGCCGCCATGCGCCTTGATGATCCGCTTGACAGTGGCAAGCCCGATGCCGGTGCCGGGATTGTCCGGGTTACCCGACAACCCGAATCGAGAAGACTTTCCATATTACCTGTCGCCAGTACCAAGATAAAGTACTATTCGGTGTTTTTCGAAATTCTTAAAAAAATGTAATCGATTCTCGCAATAAAATGGGGGCAGATAGTTGTTCTCAGGTTACCGCTGCACAGCGCCACGGTTTGCCTGTCCGACCGTCTTTGCGTACCTTGCAAGAACGCCGGTCAGCACTTTTACCGGGGGCTTCCAGTTCTTTTTTCGCCGGGCAATCTCATTTGCCGGGACCTGCAGGTCGATGGTCTTTGCATGCAGATCCACAGCGATACTGTCCTTGTCCTGCACAAAGGCAAGGGGGCCGCCAACGGCAGCTTCCGGAGCAATATGCCCGATGCAGGGGCCACGTGTTCCGCCGGAGAACCGCCCGTCCGTGAGGAGCACGACTTTTTTGTATCCCAGTCCCATCATGGCAGACGTGGGCGAGAGCATCTCCGGCATGCCAGGTGCACCGCGGGGGCCTTCGTACCGGATGATGAGGACATCTCCCTCTTTGATCTTTTTCCCGAGGATGGCTTTCATGGCAGATTCTTCGCTATCAAATACGCGTGCCGGGCCGGTGTGCTTCCACATAGCCTGAGGCACGGCGGCGCATTTCACCACGGCGCCATCTGGGGCAAGCGATCCATAGAGAATCCTGAGTCCCCCGGCAGGGCTGATAGGATCCTTTGGATCCCTGATGATCTCCCCGTTTTTGATGGCCGCTGCTTTGGCAATCTGCCGGATGGACTTTTCCGAAACGGTCGGGCAGTCATCCAGATACGATAAAAGGCGCTTGAATACCGCAGGTATGCCTCCTGCACGATACAGCGTCTGCATAGAGTGAGGCCCGGACGGCTGCATGTGACAGATATGAGGGGTATCTCCGGCAATGGTATTGAAATCGTCAAGCGTGAGAGGAACTTCAGCTTCGGCTGCAATCGCCATGAGGTGCAGGACCGTGTTGGTCGATCCGCCGAGTGCCATATCCACCCGGATCGCGTTTTGCAGGCTCTTTTTCGTAATGATGTCCCGGGGTTTTACCTGTTTTTTCACAAGAGGCATTATCGCTTCACCGGTTTCCCGGGCTATACGGAATTTTGCGGCGTCAACGGCCGGGATGGCGGCACAGCCGGGAAGCGACATGCCCATTGCCTCGGTCATGCAGGCCATCGTGTTTGCCGTATATAATCCCTGGCAGCTCCCGCAGCCCGGCATTGCGCTGCATTCGAGCTCGCACAAGGCATCTTCACTCATCGTTCCGGCTGCCAC
This sequence comes from Methanoregula sp., assembly GCA_030651815.1. Lineage (GTDB taxonomy): Archaea > Halobacteriota > Methanomicrobia > Methanomicrobiales > Methanospirillaceae > Methanoregula. Next base: position 2,740 of record JAUSBW010000009.1, on the reverse strand, counting down.
TTTTCCGACACCTTCGAAAACATCGATGAGCGACAGGTCCTTTCCGTCCTGGTAACCGGTGAGCATCGGGCCGCCGGTGACGACAATGGAAGGGATATTGCACCGGGCTGCAGCCATCAGCATGCCCGGTACGATCTTGTCGCAGGTACACACGCAGACCAGCCCGTCGAACCGGTGGGCCTGCACCATCAGCTCGATGGAGTCTGCGATGTTCTCCCGTGACGGGAGGGAATAGCGCATCCCCTCATGACCCATAGCAATGCCATCGCAGATGCCGATGACACCGAACTCGAACGGCACCCCGCCGGCAGCGGCAACACCTTCCCGGACCTTCTCAGTAATCTGCCGCAGGTGAATATGGCCCGGAACAATGTTATTGAATGCATTGGCAATCCCGATGAACGGGAGGTCCATCTCGCGATCCGTAATCCCGAGGGAGCGGAGGAGCGAGCGGTTCGGTGCTCTCTGGTATCCTTTCTTAACCTCATCACTGCGCATAGCTGCCATGTCCTATCTCTTAGGAGGTGTGCCATCAAAAAGTTATATGTTTGGCATCGTGCGGTCTGCATGTTTTTTAAAAAGAATCATTTTTTCGGGTTCATCGCTCTTTTTAGATGGGTAACGCATGAACTGAGCAGATTACAAAGAGGGTGGCTGATGCCCATATGCGCAAACTTAAAGATTGTGTCCAAAGATCGGCGAAGATCCATATTTCACAATGTGATCACTTTGACTCTTGTGCGAAGAAGGAGGGGACAAAAGCATGTCCCTGTGCCTGAGATGTTATAAGAGGGGGGGGAGGTGAATCTTTCTCCTTATCCGGCAGACCTTTTTTGTTACCCTGCTTTTTGTTACACCGTAATTGTCAGGTCATCAGTAGCAACAATCAGACCCGGCCATTCTTTTTCGTACAGCTGCTTTAAGGCGAGCCGCTCGTCAACTGTCTTGTACACCTCCGCACCGAAATGCATGAGGGCAAGACGCTTTGCGTGCGCCTGCCGGGCGATATGGATCGCGTCCTCCGGGTTGAGGTGTGGCCAGTCCGGGCTCTTCCCGCCGGGTTTGAGCCCGCACTCGGTGATGAGGAGATCTGCATCCCGCCCGAGTGCAATTGCATTGTCGCAGACACCGGTGTCGGTGCAATAGGCGATCACCTTTCCGTCAATCTCCAGCCGGTACCCGAAACAGGGGGCCGGATGAACGAGCGGGCGGCACTCCACAGTAAACTGTAGCGAATGCCTGCCTTCCGCCAGTTCAGTGATATCCGCTTTATAGGGAAGACCGGAAAACGGCACTGTGTATGGCTGCCGGACAAATGCATTGAGATCCGTCACACTCCCGAGTTGGGTGTATACGTGCAGGCCTTTTTTTAACCTGAACTTGACGAGCGTGTGCAGCCCGGCGATGTGATCGATATGGAGGTGACTGATGAACAGGAACACGGGTTTTTTCTGGGTGATATACCGGTCCGCTTTTGCTATGCCGTTTCCCGCGTCAAAGATGATATCATACTCCTCTGACTGGACAAGCGCCGAGCACGTATTGCCGGCAGCGGTATCAAACCAGCCGTTGGTACCGAGAAAAGTGACCTGCATAGTAGTGTGTTTGTTGTCCAACGGCAAAATAGTTCAGGTGCAGATGATCCGTTATTTATTTCTCTAAATCGATGGTCGATATACGAAAAGTGGAGAATTGATGTTCATGAAACAGACATATCTTGTTGTCATTGTTGCAGTCCTGTTCCTGTGCTGCATGTGCGTACCGGTAGGTGCAGTTATCCAGGAAGTCACACTCAAAGGAACGGTTGCTACCCTAAGCCAGCCCAAGAATACCATCACCATCGAACACTCCCGGCAATACGGGTGCAACTATCCCGCGAGCGGTGCAGCGGTCTGTTCGTATACTCCGATGAGCGTTGATGTTCTTACCGGGACGGCACCGGATGCGGCTGCATTTTCTGTCTTTAAAACCGGTGACCCGGTTGTTGCGAAAAGCATCGGTGGTGCAGGTGAGACATGGATCACGCTTGCAAAATTGTTCGGTTCACGGCCAAACGAGGATTTCGTAACCGATATTGTTGGCGATATGGGCATGATCCCAACCCCGCTCATCGGCAATTACGTTGTGGAAGCAACCACTGTTCCGGACTGTTCGGACTGCACGGGCACCACCTGCACAGCCACATCAGCAAATGTCAAGGTGATGAGCGAGGGAATGGATGTCTTTGCAAAGACTCTCAAGCCCGGTGAATCCTTAACCTACAATGGCCGGAATGATGCCTCAAGTGTGGCCATCACGTTTGTCAGGGGACAGGCATTATCCAGCACCTGCCCGGGCAAGGCCGGCATGACCGGGCCCCAGGCGATCTCGGTGTACGTAGTTAAGATTGTGCCACCGATCAGCGCCACACAGGGAAACATCCGCACGGCAACCACAACCCGGCCCGATGAGGCGCTGACACCGCTGCCCCCGACTGCTTCTACCACCTCACCTACACAAATTCCAACTACAAAATCCGGCATGTTGCCCCTCGCTGCGATAGGAGCGATTGGGCTTGCAGGGTTCATTCTTGTGATGAGAAAGGAATAACACTTTTTTTATGGCGGCTGAAAGTGCTACTTCAACCGGATCAGTAGGGTGGGGCACACCCGAATTTGCGCTCATGGAAATTAGATCCTCTGTTCCGGCATCGACCGCCGGAGTAAGTTCTGGTCGATGAAGTGAGAATCCCTCGACTTTA
>JAUSBW010000246.1 GCA_030651815.1 Methanoregula sp. | reverse complement strand
TGATAATCAAGTGACATTGGAAGAGACCCCAAAAGACAAGATTGTAAGAAAAGAAAACGCGCAACTGAAAAAGAAGGAAATATGAATGCCAACAACATACTGGAAGCCCCATCCTTTAGGGTGGGGAGACCTCAATTCACTGAGAGGAGAGGCAAAGACATGGCTGAAGCAAAAGGCGGACAGGTGGAAATTGCGAACAAGAGGGTGGCTCTCACCCCGAGTACATGGGCAGCACTCTCAAATATAAAAACTCCGGGAAAGTCCCTTGGCGATACCGTATCTGATCTCATCAATGAGCACCAGAGGCGGACGCTGGAACGGGATCTTGACGAGATAGATGCGAATGGTCAGTTCATCCCATGGGAGAAAACTAAGAAAGAACTCGGGCTCTAACGGGAGGTAACGTGAGGATCAAAATCGAAGATAATGTAAAAGATTTCATCCGTGAATTCCCTGAAAAAGATCGCCGCGTTATCGGTGAACATATCGAACGACTAACTGAACATCCGGGTGCTACGGGAAATATCAAAAAACTCCATACAAAAAAACCCCGTTGGCGTATGCACATATCGATGAAATATACCCTGTTCTATTACGTCGATTCTGACATGGTATGGGTTGATAAAATCATGACGCTCGAACAGGCTCATAAGAAGTACGGGAAGATCTAACCCGTGAGATTTTTTTTAAACCTACATCTCCACTCTTGTCACCACGCCATGGATCTTATCGGATGGCAGCTTATAGAACTGCACTACAGAAGGAGAGAGGCGCTTGATTGCTGCAAAAATACGCCAGACAACATGAGTTGTAATAATATCTTCCATACCATAGAAGATCGTTTTCTCATCAATCTCTGCCTCTTTTAAGATCTTTCCGATATCTACGATCTCCATATAGCCAAGATATATCTCAAAGATCGAAAAACCCCTCGTGATCTCGCGAGTGAAACCCCATGTCACACCGAACGGTTGTTCAGTTCTGATGATCGATATGATGATGTTGTCATCATAGATGATATTATTCGTAAACATGATGCGGGAAACATATTGCGGTAATTTCCGGAAGTCCCGGGCAAAGAATAATGCCGTACCCGAAATCCTGTTCATCGAATTGTAGACTTCATCGAATGTTACTAAAAAATCATTAAGAGGAATCGGGCTTAATGCAGTGGCGAGTTTCTTCTGGCCTTTCACATAAATCATAATGATACAGAACGGGATGAACGCGATCAGCAGGGATCCGTAACCCCCGTAGGGAATCTTGTGGAAGTTGGCGAGCAGGAATACAACCGCTATAACAAGGATAGTAACTGCTATCAGGGACTTCACGATCTCCCCGCGAAGGATGAGAATCCACACAATAAGGATAGCGGTAATTGCCATTGTGCCGCTCACCGCGAGACTGTAGGCGTGCGTGAGGTTATTGGAAGACTTAAAGATCGCAATTACAAAGAGGACAGCAAAGAGCAACGCCCAGTTCACGATATCAATATAGACCTGGGAGCGGAGTTGCGGTGAAGTATAATCGATCCGTAAAAGCGGCAGGATGCGGGTGGTGATGCCCTGATACACTATGGAAAAGATCCCGGAGATCATGGCCTGCGATGCAATGATGGTTGCTGCAATGCTCAGGAAAAGGAAGGGGATGTACAGGATTTTGAACTGCGAGAAGATCATTTCAAAGAGGATGTTTTTCGCATCGGGATGCGTAATCAAAAATGCACCCTGGCCGAGATAGTTCACCGCAAGAGCGATAAAGACAAGATACCATGCCTTGACAATCGGCTCCCTGCCAAGATGCCCCATATCCACGTAAAGCGCTTCGCCTCCAGTGGCGACAAGGATAACAGAAGACAGGATTAAAAATCCTTCAAGCCCGTGCATGATCAGGTAATTGATACCATACATCGGGTTGATCGCAAGCAGGACCTGCGGTGCGAACCAGATGGCAACAAGACCCGCACCTGCGAGTGCGGCAAACCAGATGACCATGACCGGCCCAAACGCCCATGCCACCCGTTCACGTCCCCTTGCCTGAATTGCAAAGAGACCGAACGTGATGATACCCGCAAGGAGCATCAGCAGTATCTGAGGGGTATTTTCAAAACCGGGAATGAGAGTGATGCCTTCCACAGCAGAAAGCATGCTGATAGCCGGAGTGATCACACAATCTCCTATGAAAAGAGCAATGCCTACAATGGAAATAAAGGAAACAAATGCAATCTGGTTGCCTGATTTTAAGAGGGGCAGCAGGATCTCCTTGAGTACGATAGTCCCTCCTTCACCTTTCTTACCAAGGTGCATTGCGAGATAAGTATACTGAACGGTAACAAGAGTGGTCAATGTCCAAAGAATCAGCGAGAGAATTCCCATGATGTTTTGCGGCGTAGGTGGTATAAGAAAAAAAATGGCAGTAAGCGCATAAATGGGACTGGTCCCGATATCACCAAATACCAGCCCCATGGATTTGACGACTCCATGCATAGAAAAAGAAGTCTGCGCCATTTCTTATTACCAGTCGTCGAAAATAGGGTATAATGCTTTCTCTTTTGCCGGGATATTTGCGTAATCCGGTTAATTGTCAGTTATCAGCCAGTGATGACGCGTTCTTGTTCTTTTCTCTCTTCAGTGTACATGCGGTAGCTGGTAATAACGAGCACAATGATGAGCGGACCGAGAACAAATCCTGCAAGCCCCATGGTCAAAAGCCCCCCGATAATGCCAATGAACATGATCACCGGGTGGATTTTTACCCTTCTGCCGATAAGGACCGGGCGGACGTAGATCTCAGGAAGGCAAGAGACGATCAGGTACCCGAGGAAAAAAAGGATCAATACCCCGTGGGTATCACCCATTGTCAGGGCATAAGCGCCAATAAGAATAAACGCAGCAGATGATCCGATGATGGGAATAAGTTCACAGAATGCAGCAAAATACGCGTAAAAAATGATATCTCCATACCCGAGCAGGTAAAAGACCGGGATTGCAATAAAAAATGTGAGGACAGCAATGGCAATCTGAACATAATAGATTGCGTATAAGGTATCGCCGGTGGCATCAGAAAGCCGGGTGATATATTTTTTCAATGCCAAAGGCACATGTTCAATGATTTTTATCCAGAGTTCTTCCCCTCGTAAAAACAGCATAAACAGGGTTGCGAAGAACACAAACATCTTGAACAGGATGAGGGGGAGATAAGCAATCAGGGTTTTCTGGTAATCAACAAAAAGTGCTGTTCCCTTATATAAAAAACTGGAAATACTTGTCTTACTCAACGGGACTCCGTACGCCATGGGATTTGTAAGGGGATCGTTGAGCCAGTTTCCGATCGTTGTAAACATCTGGATGAGTGTACTGGAGTTTGCGGAGAATATCGCAAGGGTGATAAGTCCCAAGGCGCAAAAAATCCCCAGCACTGCAAGCGTCATCACTGATGCTGAGATCCATGGTCGCATGCGAAGTGAAAGCCGGTGATGGAACGGGATAAGCACAATCGCTAACGATGCACCGAGAAGCACCATATCCATAATTGACCAGAATACGGCAAAGGCAAGGATAATGAGAAGGATCAGAAGAATTGACGGAAACTGATCTGCACGGATACGGATCATGAATGAATACTAATATACAAAGATGGAGAATTAATAACTACGTCTGTTTAACAGGGCACTCTCTTTTTTTTTTAAAAAAAAGCGATACCCATAACACTAATAACTGCCCAATCACCTTGGTTATCAGATGAAGCGCATCGAGAATATCGCCATAATTGCGCACGACATGGGTGTCACGTTTAATTTCCTTGGCATCGCTTCACTGCTGCCTTTTCTTGTCCTTGTTATTTTTCGCGAATGGGATATGCTTCTCCCCATGGCCTCTGCCCCGCTGGTGTTTTTCATATTCGGGTACCTGCTCTCCCGTATTCACCCCCCGGATCTCACGCCAACGCTCTCCATCTCACTTGTTGTGGTCGCCCTTTCCTGGTTTGCGATCGCTCTTATCGGGGCGCTTCCGTTTGTTTTAGGACTCCATATGCCGTACACCGACAGCGTTTTTGAAGCGATGTCCGGCTGGACCGGCACCGGTTTTACGATGATCACATCCCTCAATACTACCCCAAACACCCTGCTGTTCTGGCGGTCGTTTACCCAGTGGATCGGCGGGATCGGGATCATTGCGTTTCGCATCTCACTCAGCAGGAAGACGAGTGCCACGCTTTTCCAGCTCTACCGTTCCGAGGGCAGATCGGAAGCGCTGATGCCCAACGTGGTTTCGACGGGGAGAAAGATGTGGCAGATCTATCTCTTTTTAACCTTCATGTTCACAGGAATGGTCATGCTGTCGGGAACTGGGCTGTGGGATTCACTTAACCTTGTCATGGTTGCTCTTGCAACCGGTGGGTTTACGATCCATGATGCAGGTATGATGTATTACAACAACCCGATGCTTGAACTGCTCCTTATCCCCGTTATGCTTGCCGGTGCACTGCCATTTAAAATCTATTTTTTGCTTTACCGCGGGAATATTAAAGCGATGTTTAAGGATCATATCGTGCAGGTGTTCTTGCTCATTGCTGCTGTCGGTTCTGCGATCACATCCCTTGAGCTTTTCATTTTCAATAATCTCTCTCTTGAGCAGGCAATCCGTCAGGGTGTCTTCACCGCGATTTCCGGGTTCACGACGTGCGGGCTTCAGAACTCCAATCCCCATCTCTGGGCAACAATCCCCATCGCGGTGGTTACGATGATGATGCTGATTGGCGGTGCATCAGGAAGTACGGCAGGTGGTATCAAGGTGAACCGCGTCATGCTCGCATATGAGGGCGTGAAATGGTGGTTGAAACGCTTTTATGTGTCAAACCGGGTGCTCGTCCCGTTGAGGTTCGGGGGGCGTACGTTTCCCCGGAAGGTTTCCGAACTTGAGATCTCAAAAAATATGATTGTCATCATGCTGTATGTTCTCGTAATCTTTTTGAGCACGATTATCGTTATGCACCTCTACATTTCTTCGTTTGGGCTCAATGAGATAATCTTTGAGGAAGTGTCGGCAATCAGCAACGTGGGACTTGGAGTTGGCTATATTACAGCAGCAAGTCCGCTCTCCATTAAATGGGTATTTATTATTCTCATGTGGCTGGGAAGACTTGAGATCGTCCCGGTGATCATTCTTGTTACAGGGCTCTACAAAGGGATTCAAGACGATATGACAAAACAGAAACCTGCTCCCACCATGTATGATCACAAGTAATGGTATTAGCTACGGTAACCGTACCGGTATCCGGGTTGCAAAATGAGGGGAACTTCTGCCAGGTATTTGTTGAAGTATCCAGCGTCATGGTTGCATCATTGCCCCCCGCTGCACACGCGGGATGGTACCCGTTTTTTCTTATCGGGACAATGGACAAAAGACCCGCTGGCGGTGAAGTAAAATTCCAGAGGACCCGGGGGGCATGCCGTCTGCAGAAGATTCTGTGGATTACCTCATTCTTAATCAGTTCCCAGCGCCAACATAAGTGGCATAACGGTGATTAATGGCAGAGATAAAGATCGTCGGAACAGCGCATGTATCGCAACAAAGTGTCGATGAAGTAAGGGAGGCTATCGAAGAATATCGACCGGATATTGTTGCCATAGAACTCGACCAGTCGCGCTATGCTGCCTTAAAAAAGCAGGGTCCTGATCCTTCGGTTAATGATGTCCTTGAAGTCAAAAATTTTAATACGCTTCTTGTCCAGTGGCTGATGGCATATCTCCAGCGCAAGATTGGTCTGGATGTCGGTGTTGAGCCCGGCGCAGAGATGAAAGCGGCGATAGAAGAGGCAGAAAAACGTGGCATTCCCATCGGGCTTGTCGATCGTGACATCCGGCTCACCCTCATGCGGTTCTGGAACGCAATGGGCGTTTTAGAAAAGTTAAAGTTGATCTGGGCACTTGTCATCTCGATTGCGGAAGTTGACAACGGACAGGAGATCGATATCGAGTCGCTCAAGCAGCAGGATATAATTGATATGGTCATGGTGGAGTTCCGCAAATTCTCCCCAAACGGTGCCCGTGCGCTGATCGATGAGCGTGACGCTTATATCGCTCACCAGCTTGTCCTGTTAAAAGTGCAGCGCCCGGAAGGGCGCATCCTCGCGATTGTTGGTGCCGGGCACCGGCAGGGTATTGAGAATTATATCATAAATCCGGCGAGTCTTCCCCCATTCGATTCACTCACGCGGGAACCGAAATCATTTCCCTGGGGAAAAGCCTTCGGTTTTGCCGTCACTGCGCTGTTTGCGTTCCTGCTCGCTGCAATTGCATTTTCCGGTGTAGGACTTACGATATTACTCTATGCATTCCTTTTCTGGGTGATCATCCACGGGGTGCTGGCGGCAATCGGAACGCTCGCAGCAGGCGGACATCCCTACACGGCGCTTACCAGTTTTGCCGTGGCATGGATGACGTCGCTCAATCCCATGCTTCAGGCAGGATGGATCGCGGCGTTTGTCGAAGCAAAGGTCAGAAAACCGCCCATATCAGACTTCCGCAAAATCTATGATGCAGGATCCCTCACCGAGATGGCAGGTATACCCCTGTTTAAAGTGGTTCTTGTCGCAGCGTTAACCAATCTTGGCAGCATCTTAGGCACGATCCTGTACTTTATCTTTGTCTTTCCTGTGCTCGGGATCGATCCGGGTGTTGTAATCTCAACCGGTATTCAGAATATGTGGACCTGGATCACCCATATCCTGTGATTTTTTGATTGTGTCCTATAATCGGCTAAGATCACTATTTCAAAAGGTAACATTTGTCATGAAAATTTGGACGTATCACAAGAACGACAAAAAAGTGTGTGAAATATTTTTTTAATCCCTGCACACTTTTTTCTTTGACCTATATCTGCTGAAACCTATTTGTTATGAACTTCCGGTTTGGGCAGGAACGGGATGAGTGAAGCAGCAATCTTTGCGATGTCCATAGACTGGAGGACAACTTTTCCCGGGCCGGTAAGCGTAGTGACAAAAAGTCCTTCGCCACCAAAGATTGCGGTGGTGATGTCGCCAACAAGAGCGATGTCATAACCAACGGTCTTATCAAAGCCAACCACAAGGCCGGTCTGCACTTTGATAAATTCTCCCGGCTTTAACGTCATCTCAATAACATCCCCGCAGCAGTGCAGAAAAACAATGCCTTTGCCACTCATATGCTGGAAGACAAATCCCTGCCCTCCGAACAAACCTGCCCGGAGCTTTTCTGTCAGGGCGATGTCCAGTTCAACGCTTTCTTCGCAGCAGAGAAAAGATTCTCTCTTTGCTATGAACTCTTTTTCTTCAGAGATCGCTACAGGAAAGATCTTGCCCGGCATCATCCCGGCAAAGGATACAAAACCGGCCTCAATCCCCGGGCTGAAACGGGTGAGAAAGAGACTCTCCCCGGCGACCGCACGTTTCAGACCGGAGATGACGCCCCCTTTAAGCTGGCTCTCCATCCGGAATGAACCGGTCATGTTCACCATAGCTCCTGCTTCAGCAAAGATTCCCTCACCTATGTTAAGGTCGATCTTTACCATCTGGAGGTTATCACCAATTATTTCGTGCTTCATAATATTCCTTCAATGAACATGCACCGGAAAGGAGAAATGTGTTTGGGATTTTTTTGTGACATTTTTTCAGCCATGATTCCTGAAAAGTTTTGTTTTTTTTAAAAAAAAAAGTTCTGTTGTGTAAGTTAAAATGAGCGATAACGGATGCGTAACGGTTCGCCGAATAAGGGGGAGAAGTGACTCTTCCTCCTTATTCGGCGAGCCTGCATAACTTTGGTAATGTAACATTGTAGAGGAAACAATCCCTATGTATCATAGATGTTTACACTCTCTCATGAACCTCAGCCCGTGTTCAATTTTCTATAGTTAGCGGGGATTTCTGGCTAGGAATGTAAAGAGGATTTTTAAAATAACCTGAGTACATATGAGCCTGACCTCCCGATCCATAAGCGCAAATCTTCTAATTTGACTCCACATATAACGGCAAAAAGTCGCTAAAAATTCTTTATTTTTAATTTGAACCCTTTTACGGGCTGAATGGTTAAATTTATGTATGCGCTTAAAATAAAAGCACAGACCCTGGCAGTTGTGATTAGAATTATTAAGATTACTGGGACCGTGTACTGACATGAGAGCCTTTGGAATTATGAAACATACAAACTTGACATTGCTATGAAAGAGAATAAACTTGTCAAATAATTTTCAAGTGAGATGATGCTTTTAGCAATGGAAAAGATCAAGAAGTATAAACTTGAGAATGAAAAATAATGGTTTATGAGGTTACCAAGAAAAACCGGGCGATTTTAGGGGCGTTCAATTTATGTGCCTAATATTCTGGGAGGTCAGGATATGAGTGCAAAAAACCTACTCCCCGCTTATCCAGTGAATTGAGGTCTCCCCACCCTAAAGGATGGGGCTTCCAGTATGTTGTTGGCTGGCAGATTTCCTTCTTTTTCAGTTGCGCGTTTTCTTTTCTTACAATCTTGTCTTTTGGGGTCTCTTCCAATGTCACTTGATTATCAGGCAACCCACAAAGGTTTTGAAGATATTCTCTCCTTTTCCTTGGATCTCGTGCTACATTT
>JAUSBW010000238.1 GCA_030651815.1 Methanoregula sp. | reverse complement strand
GGATGGTGCGGTTATGACACTCCTGTGCGCTGCACTGATTCGTCAGATGGTGTTGAAACGCGTGTATCTGGTGATGAGAAGTCTGATGAGTGAGCGGGAACGGAATAGACTCTCTCCGGATCTCTATGGCAGAGTATTTATCGTTTGATGCAATATGTGTAACCTTCTCTTTATTCATCGCAGCGATGTGAACAGCATCTGTGATGAGAAGATGATGCTCCTGCATGAGAGCAAAAGATTCAGGAAAAAAGGGGCCAGAAATAACCTTTACGTTCATCGCCTGAAGCATTTCCCCCGCTTCCCAGAGTGCAGGAAAATCTTTAAGAATTTCAGGTGATTTCTTGAAAGATATAATGGCTTCTTGTGGGGAACAATGGAATCGGTTCACCATTGCAGTTACCATCAATTTATGCATCACCTCGTTATAAACAAATTCATCAACAACTCCCTGAATGTCCATCTCTTCTGTTCTCTTTATGAACTCCTGGCAGGACTTCCCCCATTTGGGATGCTTGAAAAAAATGTACAAAAAGATATTCGAATCAATAAAAATGCGTGTTCCAAAAGGAATCTGATGAAGATTCACTCCCATCCTTCCAGGGTAATAATCTCATCTGCGGTTTTTTCATCGGTTGAAAATAATCCGTACATCCGATCTGTAACCGGACGCTTGATTTCAATGATAACAGACTCTCCTTCCCGCAGAGGGAGATCACGTGATGGCTTTAATATTTTATTCTCATACCGGGCTTCCGAAAGAATGGGCATTTTTAATCACGACTATTATAGTAATGAGTGCGCTTTTCTGATTAAAAATGATTGGTTGAGGACGTGAATGATTGATCCGAAACAGAATCTTTAAGCAGCGTCGACTTCCCCGCCCCATTCCGTCCGATGATAACGACAACCTCGCCCGGCTCCACATCAAATGAAACATCCTTCAGCGCCCAAAACTCTTCGGCCGGGGGAGCACTGCTTAATCGCTTGAACGGCGCCTTCACTGAATTGACGATGGCATCGCGGAGCGTGAGATATTTTTCCTGTGAGCCGCCAAGAGTGTATTTCTTGCCGAGCCCACGGACGCGGATGGCGATGTTGTAGGAAGACATGGAAAGGTTCCTATAATGGTATACGTGATGGTTGAATTAAAAATGTGGTCATAATATACTGATATTTCCCCGGAAAAAATTGAAGAACTCTGAAGAAAACAACCGACACCGTTTCATCAATAAACCTTATCGTGCGCTCCGATATCGATTAGTAACACAATAGTATGTGACTCATCCATAAACTTGAAAGTGAGACGCTGATCATAATTTATTTTCATTGCCCACAATCCATGCAGTACACCACTTAATGAATGTACACGGAGAGAGGGATGAAATGAATCTGAAACAAAAAGTTCAATTCTTTCCCTGAAGAGGGGGACAAGATCGGGATGCTGTACACTCCATTTTTTAAAAATCCGCCGGAATTTATCATCCCATACCAGATTAATCATTCAGCTCGCTCAAAAGATCGTTAACAGAACCAGATCGCACTTGACCCCGGGAATAATTCTCTTCCGCTTCTATTGCTCGTTTCGCGATCCGTAAACGTTCTGCATCTATAAGCCTGCAAGATAATATCTGGTGGATATAGTTGCGGTCATCAATGTCAAGCTGATCGATCTCTTCCAGCACTTTATTGACAGTAACAGCGGTACTCATAATAGATTCTTCTTAATAGTGATTCCCCTGATGATAATATAATTCTGCCTATCAGGAAAACAATCTCAATGAATCGTACCAGAACTGATGAAAAATTTTAAAGAACATCGTTGGGGCATAACGAATTTTCTAAATGAGTTTGTAGTTTCCTAACTTATCTCCTTGATTCTTTTCCAGCGAGCCACCGAGCTGGTATTTCTTCCCCAACCCCCGAACCCGGATAGCAATATCATCAGCCATAAAGATCACACCACATCCGCAAAGTACTGCTCCATCCTCTTGAAATAGAACAAACCCCCGACAAGCAGCACAACAACAACCCCGACCGAAACCAGCATCATCGCCTCAGGTGGTTTCGCACCGAGAAGCGCCCAGCGGAAACCTTCAATCACACCGGCCATCGGGTTGAGCCCATAAAAAATACGGTATTGTTCAGGGATCATCGAACTGGGATAGACAATCGGCGATGCATAGAGCCCGAGCTGGATGATAAACGGGAGAGTGTACTGGAAATCCCGGTACTTGACGTTGAGTGCTGACAGCCAGAGCCCGACCGCAAGCGAGGTGGCGAGGGCAAGCAGGATGAAGAGCGGGAGGAGAACGATCGCGATGGTTGGTACAAACCCATAGTACGCCATCATGAGGATGAGGATGATAAACGCAATGAAAAAATCCACCAGCGGTGAGAGAATCCCGGAGATCGGCATCACCAACCGGGGGAAATAGACTTTCGTCATGATACCGGCATTGCTCACCATGCTCGTGGTCGAACGGGTGAGCCCTTCAGAGAAGAGCGTCCAGGGAAGGAGTGCGGCAAAGCTGAACAGGGGGTAGGGGACGCCATCAGACGGGATCTTTGCAAACCCTCCGAAGAAGAGAGTGAAGATCACCATCATGAAGAGCGGTTGGATGATCGCCCAGAGAAATCCAAGGGCGGTCTGTTTGTACCGGATCTTCACGTCACGGGAGACAAAACTATAGAGCAGTTCGCGGTATTCCCAAAGCTCGTGGAAGTCTACGGGCACCCACTTCTTTGGCGGGCGGATGATGAGGGTGGGGATGGATGCCGGAGAACTCTTATCGATCGGGATTATTGGGTTTTGCGTCATATTGCGGTCATCCTTTCCTTACCCATCGTAAATACTGTTTTATTCCTTCATGAACGGTAATTTTCGGTGTCCAGCCAAGTGACTCACGGGCTTTTCTGTTGTCTGCAAGAGTATCGCGGGTATCACCTTTTTGTTCGGATTCGAGAACAATCTTTGCGTCCTTCTGACATTGTTGTTCCATCTCGCGTATCAGATCGTTAACCGTAATCCGGCTCCCGCCGCCAATGTTGAAGACTGATCCGGGTGTTCCTGAAACTGCTGCCTTCAGATTTGCATCTACAATATCCGACACAAAGGTAAAATCCCGGGTCTGGGTACCGTCCCCATAGAGAGTTATCGGGTTTCCGTTCAGGATAGCGGTCACGAACTTATTAATCGCCATATCGGGTCGCTGGCGGGGACCGTAAACGGTAAAATACCGGAGTGAAACAGTGGCACTCTACAGGTAACATCCTTGTGTTGATCTTTTAACCGCATCTCAAGTTCAGGTGCCGCATCAAAATAATCCTCAATCGCACGTTTTCCCCTGCCGGTAATAATGATAATATCATCGATACCGGAATTAACCGCTTCTTCCACCACATAATGAATAACGGGCTTATCAATGATGGGGAGCATCTCTTTTGGCATCGATTTTGTTACCGGTAAGAACCGGGTGCCAAGTCCCGCCGCAGGGATAACCGCTTTGTGTATGGTCTGATTTTTTTTCATAACCGGTCACCGGATCCTGATTTCGCAGCAGGGATCACCGTTTTAGTACCGGTCATTTACTAAGAGACTCCTTCATAGATTGCAGCTTCTTTCTGTGCCTGTTGCACAATTGTTCTCCATTGTACTTTTGTGCTGGTTGAAGTCGAAAACTTTCCTGCACTTTTGGTCAGAACGAAATTCTCCCCGACAACGGTTGTACAATTGGATCACTTTGTTCGAATTGTAGAGCACCCCAATTACCCCCTCACTCTTAACAGATCACGAAGTTTTATTGAGCACTGTATCCCGGAATGTGTCCAGTGGCATCGTTACCGGTTTGAAAAAACCCAATTCCACAAAACTCCGGGGAATCCGGTACTTGATCAGGTTCTTATCCGAGGTCAGGAAATAATCCGAATCATACGCCATCGCATATGCCAGATGTGTACGATCCGTAGGTTCCCGGATCATCCGGGTGTCAATCTCAACTTCCCCCATATGGTAGCAAAGAATCCGAACCTGATCATTAGGAAAGTGAACAGCAACACGCCAGTCCTCAAGCAGCTGGTTTAAGTGAGTGATATACCTGATAGCATCGGGCTTCTCATGCATCTGGGTAAAGGCTTCACCAAGAACCGATATCGAAGTATGAATCTTGTATCCTGCATTGTTCGCATGCTCAAGTATCGTTCCAAACCGGTCATGCTCGATACAGTGAAAGAATACCGGTGTATCAAGAAAAATAAAGGAATTCATGAATGAATCAATCGAAGACGTTTCATCTTTTCAAGATGTTCTTCCTCACTGACAGCAAATGATATCTTTCCCATTGTAACCGAACCGCCATAGGGAAGCAACCCCCTCTTATACGGTTTCCCGATCACGTCTTCAGGATTGAATTTCTTTTTTGCCATTTTTTTGCCTCCTTCTTTGATATTATAACATAGATGAATATCAAGATAACCTTTTTTATCGTCCTCCCTACAGTAATATCTCCCGTGCGGAAAGGAGCATGTCACGGCAGACACCGTTATAAACCGCTACAAGATACAATAGTCGTTCTTTACCGCTTATACTTTCATTTACCAGCAGACTCCTTCGTACACTGCAGATTCTTTGCGAGCTTTACCAATCCGTCTCTCATCGATGACCGTTTTACCCCGGTAATCGAGATCCTCAAATTCTTTCCATTCGGTCACGATGAGGACGGCATCAGCATTCAACACATCCTTGGCTTTTTCCGCATATGAAATATCAGGAAAAAGATGTCTGAAATTATTTGTCGCAACCGGATCATACACAATAATTTTTGCTCCTTCCTTGTGCAGCGCTTCAATAATCGGGATCGCCCGGCTCTCCCGCACATCATCGCTATCCGGTTTAAAGGCAAGCCCGAGAATTCCTATCGTTTTTCCAGTGATATCCATATGATGCTTCAAAAGCTCGATCATCTTTGCTGGCTGATCCTCATTCGTTTCAATCACTGCAGTCAGGATCTGCGGTTCGACACCCAGCGTGCGTGCATGAGCGATCAGAGCCCGGACATCCTTCGGGAAGCACGAACCCCCAAAACCAATACCGGACCGGAAGAAGTGCGGACTGATCCGGGAATCCAGCCCAACCCCCCGGAACACATCATAGCTGTCGATACCCATCTTTTTACAGAGGTTTCCGATCTCGTTTGCGAAACTGATCTTCGTTGCAAGAAACGCATTGCTTGTATATTTGATCATCTCGGATGTCCGGATCGTTGTCGCATAGAGGGGAGCATTGAGCGGTTTGTACAGTTCTTCAAGAACGGTGCGGGATTTTACGTCATTTGTCCCGATCACAACCCGGTCGGAATGGAAGAAATCGACGACTGCGGTTCCCTCTTTTAAAAATTCCGGATTTGAAGCAACACCAAAATCAACAAACGCTTTTTTCCCGGATTCTTTCTCCAGGATGGGGATAACAAGCGTTTCGGATGTCCCGGGAAGCACGGTACTTTTCACGATGATCGTATGATACACATCAGCAGAAGCCAGACTTTTCCCGATCATATGGGAAACAGCCCGAACCTGATCCAGATCGATCGATCCATCGTCATTCGATGGCGTTCCCACGCAGATAAACGTAAGGGCAGTCTTCTGGATCGCATCGGGCAAATCAACTGTTGTTGAGATCCGTGTTATGTTTTTTTCCAGCAATTGATCTAACCCGGGTTCATAAATGGGACTCTTTCCCGATTGGATCAGATCCAGTTTTTTTGTGTCTCTCCCGACAAAAATAATGTCATGCCCTAGCTCTGCAAGACACGCGCCGGTGACAGCGCCGACATATCCAGTACCAATAATTGAAATTTTCATAAAAATGCACATTTTTTTCATCTGAATATCAACAGTTCATTTCACCAGAACGTTGCTGTATACTAAT
>JAUSBW010000236.1 GCA_030651815.1 Methanoregula sp. | reverse complement strand
ATTAGTATACAGCAACGTTCTGGTGAAATGAACTGTTGATATTCAGATGAAAAAAATGTGCATTTTTATGAAAATTTCAATTATTGGTACTGGATATGTCGGCGCTGTCACCGGCGCGTGTCTTGCAGAGCTAGGGCATGAGATAATTTTTGTCGGAAGAGACAAAAAAAACTGGATCTGATCCAATCGGGAAAGAGTCCCATTTATGAACCGGGATTGGATCAACTCCTGGAAAAAAACCTGTCAAAGATTACAACAACAGTCGATTTGCCGGATGCAATCCGGAAGACTGCCCTTACGTTTATCTGCGTCGGAACACCATCGAATGACGATGGCTCAATCGATCTGGATCAGGTACGGGATGTGTCCCACACGATTGGTAAAATTCTGGCTTCTGATGATGGGCATCATACAATCATCGTAAAAAGTACCGTGCTTCCCGGGACATCCGAAACGCTTGTCATCCCGATCCTGGAGAAAGAATCCGGGAAAAAAGCGTTTGTGGATTTTGGCATTGCTTCAAACCCTGAGTTCCTGAAAGAAGGAAGTGCGGTTGAGGATTTTTTCCATTCCGACCGGGTTGTGATCGGGACAAATGACGTAAAAACCCGCACCATTCTTGAAGAACTGTACAAACCGCTCAATGTTCCCCTCTATGCGACAACGATCCGTACATCCGAGATGATCAAATACACGAGTAATGCGTTTCTTGCAACGAAGATCAGTTTCGCAAACGAGATCGGAAATCTCTGTAAAAAGATGGGTATCGATAGCTATGAAGTGTTCAAAGGAGTCGGACTGGATGCCCGCATCAACCCACACTTCTTCCGGTCCGGTATTGGTTTTGGGGGTTCGTGATTCCCGAAGGATGTCCGGGCTCTGATCGCTCATGCACGCACGCTGGGTGTTGAACCGCAGATCCTCAATGCAGTGATAGAAACGAATGAGGATCAGCCAGCAAAGATGATCGAGCTTTTGAAGCATCATATGGATATCACGGGAAAAATGATAGGTATTCTCGGGCTTGCCTTCAAACCGGATAGCGATGATGTGCGGGAGAGCCGGGCGATCCCGATTATTGAAGCGCTGCACAGGGAAGGAGCAAAAATTATTGTGTATGATCCGGTTGCGACAAATAATTTCAGACCTCTTTTTACGGATATTTCATATGCGGAAAAAGCCATGGATGTGTTGAATGCTGATGCCGTCCTCATCGTGACCGAATGGAAAGAATTCGAGGATCTCGATTACCGTGGTAAAACGGTCATCGATGGGAGACGTATTGACAAAGCCCGGAAGGAAGCCGCAATTTATGAAGGAGTCTGCTGGTAGATGAACGTAAAAAAGGCAGTTATTCCGGTGGCAGGACTTGGAACCCGGTTCCTGCCGGTCACTAAATCGATGCCAATGGAGATGCACGCGAAGATTCCAGTCCCGATATCTGTGTTGTGAAAACCGGAATCTCATCAGAGCGGCGTACAATGACACGAATGTTGTACCGGGCGCTGTTAAAGTGTCGATGTCTGGATTGTGAACCTGATTGTTGATACTCCTGATAACTCAACAGGTGCAAGGACAATCCGCATTTGATTTACCGGGATATTGCCCGGTACTGGAAGGTCATCCATGAGAAAACGCATGCTGCTTTGATCAATGGGTATCTGGTGCGCTTAAGTAATCCTGACCATGCACGAGCGGTTTATGCTGCACAAGAATCCGATGAAATAATCTGGCAAGAAAATGCGTGTATTCATTTTCATCTTCAATGCATAAACGTCATTCTGACGTATATGTCCGCTTTTTTGCCGCTTATCAACATACATAAATTGTATGTCGATCAATTCAGGTGTATGAGAGTGGCATATCAAATGGAAGATACATCAACGGCACCTGTTGTGATAAGCCCTGAGGCGTTTTTAACACTGAAACGATTGAATAACGAACTCGAGGAAGTAATCGAAACCATCGAAATACTCAATACGCCACAGTTGATGAAACAGATTGACCGTTCGAGAAAAGACGTAAAAGCCGGCAGGGTATGTGAACTATCCTCGGCTGATGATCTCGACAGCATCTGGGAATGACATGCACATCACGTATACCCACGAATTCCGTCGGGGAATCAAAAAGGTTCGGGATAAAGCCATGCAAACAAAAGCGAAGAAGATCGTAGAGAAAATTATTGACAATCCTCGTGCCGGAAAGCCCCTGAGATATGAACTCACCGGCCTGCGAAGTGTACATGTGCCACCGTTTCGCATCCTTTATGAACATACAGGAGATTGTCTTATTTTTCATACCTTTGAACACCGGGATACCGTGTATTCGTAACAATTTTCAGGTTTATTGGATCAGGTATCATGATCGGATTTGAGATTCTGCAAGTATCAGTGCGGGTTTTTTCTGCCTGCATGAAATCAGTAAGGATTGGGTTGGCGTTGTATAACGAAGCGGTTTTCGATGGGAGAAGGATCAGTAAAGCACGCAAAGAAGCTGCAATCTATGAAGGAGTCTCTTAGTAAATGACCCTTACTAAAACGGTGATCCCTGCTGCGAAATCAGGTTCCGGTGACCCGCAATGACAAAAACGCAGAGCATACACAAAGCGGTTATCCCAGCTGCAGGCCTTGGCACACGCTTCTTACCGGTAACAAAATCGATGCCAAAAGAGATGCTTCCCATCATCGATAAGCCTGTTATTCATTATGTGGTGGAAGAAGCGGTTAATTCCGGCATTGATGATATCATCATTATTACCGGCAGGGGAAAACGTGCGATTGAGGATTATTTTGATGCGGCACCTGAACTTGAGATGCGGTTAAAAGATCAACACAAGGATGCAACCCTGAAAAGGCTCAAGGAAATATCGGATTTCCCCACGATTCATTATGTCCGACAGAAGGAGCCAAACGGACTTGGCGATGCACTCCTCAAAGCTGAAAACCATATCGGCAATGAGCCATTTGCTGTGCTGCTTGGCGATGATATTATCTCGAATAGAAAACCCTGCACGGCGCAACTGATGTCTGTATATTCCCGGTTTAATGCATCGGTGATATCGATTGAACATGTGCCGCGTGAAAAAGTCTGCCATTATGGTATTATTAAGGGGAATGAAATTGAACCGGATCTCATCAGGATTGAAGATATTGTTGAAAAACCATCCCCGGAAAAAGCACCATCGGATATGGGCGCCGTTGGCAGGTACATTTTCGTCCCGGAAATTTTTGATTGCTTGAAGAATACCGATCCTGGGGTAGGAAACGAAATCCAGCTGACGGATGCTATTCATCTTCTGTTGAGAGACCATCCGGTGTATGCATACAAGTTTGAAGGCAAACGCTATGATACCGGGGATAAAATGGGGTATATTGAAACGATTATTGATTTTGCACTCCGGGATCCGGAACTGCGGGATAATTTGAGGAAATTCCTAAGTGATCGGTTGTGTCAGGATTGAAGCGAAGACATTTACCACTGACATGGTATAAATAATTGACTAATCTCAATGCGTTGTCTACTATTTCAAGAGAAAGATAATTACTCTTAAGAACACAGATAATATTTAATAGATAAAAAGAAGGTATGGCGTTAAATGATAAAAATTGCTCAAATGGGTATAGGGTATTGGGGTCCGAACCTTCTTCGAAATCTGGTAGCAAATAAAAATTGTGTTGTTAAGACCGTTGCAGATTTCTCTAAAGAAAGGTGTGACTATGTCAATAGATTGTATCCTTCAATAAAAACAACAAATAATTCTGAAGATATTATTAATGATGATGATATTGATGCAATCGTAATTGCAACCCCGGTTAATACCCATTTTGATTTGGTTATGAAAGGATTGGAATCAGGAAAACATGTCCTCGTGGAGAAACCGATGGCAACCTCGGTCTCCGAAGTTGAACAGATCGAATCCCTCGCGAATAAACAAAAATTGGTAGCGATGGTGGGGCATACTTTCCTCTATAATAACGCAGTACGATATATTAAAAAATTGATTGATAACGGTGATGTAGGTGAAATTCGGTATATATATAGTCACAGATTGAACTTAGGCCGAATCCGTACTGATGTCGATGCTCTTTGGAATTTTGCCCCTCATGACATCAGCATTATTCAATACTGGCTTGACAATCCCAGACCGATCTCAATTACGAAACGTGGTATGGCATATGTTCAAGAGGGAATAGATGATGTGGTTTTTCTGAATATTATCTATCCCAACAAGGTAATGGCAGAAATCCATGTCAGCTGGCTTGATCCCCAGAAAATCCGGTGTATTACAATTGTTGGCACTAAGAAAATGATAGTGTACGATGATGTCGCTGAGAATAAAGTTGCAATTTATGATAAAGGGATTGATAGAATGGCAATCTTAGGAACAAATATGGATTATGATAAAAACGGAGGATTCAAATTTAACCAACGATCCGGTGATATTATTATTCCCCAAATCGATTTTAAGGAGCCATTGGAAACAGAAATTGCTCATTTCCTCGACTGCATTATAAATAATACAGAGTGTCTCACCGGAACGAAGCATGCAAAAGAAGTTGTGCGAATCTTATGTAGAGAAATCTGAAATAATGAAATTTGCATATATGGGTATAATGATCCTGAGAAAACATCATGGTTGCAGATCTCTTCATTGATCCGACAAGTTTAGTTTCCTCTGAGGCCCGGATAGGTCATGGGACCAAAATATGGCAGTTTTGTACGGTACTTCCCGGTGCTGATATTGGTGAGGGATGTGTCCTTTCCCAAAACGTATATGTTGAGGGAAAAACCCGGATTGGGAATCGGGTGAAAATTAAAAACAATGTCAGTGTATATGAGTGCGTAGAAATTAATGATGATGTCTTTATTGGTCCAAGTGTGGTCTTTACAAATGTCCTGCTTCCTCGAAGTTTTGTTTCACGGAAAAACGAATTTAAAAAGACAAGAGTTTTGCACGGTGCTACAATCGGGGCAAATTCAACTATAATCTGCGGTGTGACCATTGGGGAGTATGCGATGGTTGGGGCAGGATCTGTTGTGACGAGCGATGTTCCTCCATTTGCGTTGTTTTATGGGGTTCCTGCAAGGCAGCAGGGTTGGGTCTGTGCATGTGGGGAGCACATTGCTACCGCTACAGAAAATCAAGATTATCGGTGTCAACGGTGCGGTAGCAACTATCGAATAGGAGAAGGTTGGTGCGAGCCGGTTATGCTTTGTGTGCATT
Organism: Methanoregula sp.; assembly: GCA_030651815.1. Classification (GTDB taxonomy): domain Archaea; phylum Halobacteriota; class Methanomicrobia; order Methanomicrobiales; family Methanospirillaceae; genus Methanoregula. Next base: position 32,603 of record JAUSBW010000236.1, on the reverse strand, counting down.
AATAAAATGACTTCAGGGTTTTTGTCAGTCCGATAAGAGTGCATCTGAATTTATTAATCTTATAGATTCTTGATGGAGGGGCAACATGCATATTCCTTTAGTAGATTTGAAATCACAATACCAATCAATAAAACCAAAAATTGATGATGCGATTCAGTCAGTTATCAATGAGACTGCATTTATCCGTGGAAAATTCGTTCATGAATTCGAAACAGAATTCGCAAAAAAATATGGTGTTAAACACTGCATCGGTGTTGCCAATGGGACTGATGCAATTTTTATCACGTTAAAAATGCTGGGAATCGGAGCGGGTGATGAAGTCATCACAACGGCAAGCAGCTGGATCTCAACTTCTGAAACCATCAGCCTGACAGGTGCTAAGCCGGTTTTTGTGGATATTGAGAAAGATTATTACACGATCGATCCCACAAAAATTGAAGATAAGATCACACCTCAAACAAAAGCTATCCTCCCAGTTCATCTCTATGGACAACCTGCAGATATGACTTCGATCAAAAAAATGTGTGACCAGTACGATCTCTATCTTGTTGAAGATTGTGCCCAGGCACATTTTGCAGAATTTCAGGGAAAGCGAGTAGGGACATTCGGGGATGCGGGAACTTTCAGTTTCTACCCGGGAAAAAATCTCGGCGCGTATGGCGACGCCGGTGCTGTAACTACTAATGATGATGCTTTGGCAGAAAAAATAAGACGTTATGCAAATCATGGAACACTGCATAAGCACGACCACGAATTTGAAGGTGTCAATAGCAGGTTGGATGGACTTCAGGCTGCAGTTCTTTTGGTGAAGTTGAACTATATTGATGAGTGGACTCAAAAAAGGTTCAAAAATGCCCAGATTTATAGTCACTTGTTAAAAGAAATTGACGGAATATCTCCCCCAAAAATCAGATCTCACGCATCTCATGTGTTTCATTTGTACGTTATACAAGCAGAAGAGAGGGATAAACTTGCAGCACATCTCAAAGCGAATGGTATTGAAACGGGAATCCATTACCCGGTTGCTCTTCCATTCCTGAAAGCATATGGATATCTGGGACATAAACCAAGTGATTTCCCGGTTGCTTATGAGTCCCAACAGAAAATTATTTCACTGCCGATGTATCCGGAATTAAACGAGAAGATGATAGAATTCATTGCCACAATGATAAACCAATATTATGGAGAGGATTAAAAGAGGTACTCTCCCTGCCGGTCCATCTGAATGTGATAGAATCGATGCTTTTGGAAATTGCTGCATAACGGGATTTAAAAACAAATACAGTTTATAAAATCATGGAGGCATAATTAATTGAATAACTACATTCACCTTATCAAAACCATATTTTGATAATTGTGAACTCGAAGAAATCAAGAAAGTATTGAATTCTGGACGGGTATCACAAGGACCAAAAGTTAAAGAATTTGAGGAATCTATTGCAAAATCTATCGGTGTAAAATATGCTGTTGCAGTATCAAATTGCACGAATGCTCTCCATCTTGCAAATATCAGTATTGGAATTTCCCTTGGTGACGAAGTTCTCGTAGCAGATTACACGTTTCCAGCAACCGGGCATTCTGTCCTTTATTGTGGTGCTACACCCGTTTTTGTGGATAATGATCCTAAAACATACAATATCGATCCCACAAAAATTGAAGAGTTTCTCTTAAAGGAGAAGCCTGACCTTGTGATCATGTACAACAACACTAACTCCACGTTTGCCGGTGCGCTTGCGGAGGCGGGATTGCGATCATTCGACCGCACTATGCCTGAAGAGATCAACCGCGTGCTCATTGATCATATTTCTGACGTCCTTTTCTGCCTGACCCAGACTGCTGTAGATAATCTCCGGAACGAAGGAATTACCCGGGGCGTCCATCTAGTCGGTGACGTGATGGTGGATGCGCTGGAATTCAACAAGGGGATTGCCGAAGATCGTTCGCAGATTCTTGAAAGGCTTCGTGTTGTATCAAAGCAGTATCTTGTCATCACCGTTCACCGCCCGGCAAATACGGACAGCCGGGAGTACATGGAGAACATCATTGGAGCGGTTGGCGAGGCAAGGATGCCGGTTGTCTTCCCGGTGCATCCGCGTACTAAAAAGTTCCTGGAAGAATATGGAATGTGGAACCGGCTGCCTGCGAATATAATTGTCACGGAACCGCTTGGCTATCTCGACATGCTGAAGCTAATACGGCATGCTTGTAAAATTCTCACGGATTCCGGTGGGATCCATAAGGAGGCGCATATCCTCAGTGTCCCGTGTATTACTTTGCGGGATGGGACTGAATGGGTGGAGACGATGGAGGACGGGGGATATATTAATGGGAACGGATAAAAATAAGATTCTAGAAGTGATCTGCCAGGTAGATCATGATCACAAGAAAAAGAATATTTTTGGCGATGGTATGGCAGCACATAATATTGTAAAAAAATTACACTTAATGGAGATAAAGAATGAAAGAAATACCTTTAACTAAACCCTATTTCGATAATGATGAAATCAAGGAGATTAAGGATGTACTTGATTCCGGATGGGTAACACAAGGTCCAAAAGTAAAAGAGTTTGAAGAAGGTGTTGCGCGAAAAATACGGTCAAAACATGCCATTGCCGTTACGAATTGCACCGCTGCACTTCATCTTGCACTTCTCTGTTCCGGAGTATCATCTGGTGACGAAGTTCTGGTTGCCGATTATACATTCCCTGCAACGGGTCATGCAGTTCTTTACTGTGGTGCAAAACCCATTTTCGTTGACATCGATCCTGATTCATATAATATTAATCCTGAAAAAATTGAGGCACTTATCACCGACAGAACCCGGGCAATCATTCCGGTGCATACGTTTGGTCAACCTGCCCGGATGGATGAGATCTTGAAAATTGCCCGGAATCATAGCCTTTCGGTTATTGAAGATGCGGCATGTGCATTAGGGGCACAATATAAAGGGAAGTATGCGGGAGCAATTGGCGATATCGGCTGCTTCTCGTTTCACGCCAGAAAAGGCATAACAACGGGTGAAGGCGGGATGCTTGTTACCAATAACGATGAAATTGCAGCGAAAGCCCGTCATTTATCGATGTTTGGTATGAAGTCTGCATGGGAACGAGAGGGGAAAGCAAGATTTTCGGTTCCTGAATTTATCGATGTTGGTTATAATTACAAGATGAGTGATATCACGGCAGCAGTTGGGGTAGCCCAATTACGGCGACTCGATCAAATTATCGATCGAAAACGGACACTTGCCCAACACTGGGATACACGACTGGATGAAATAGAAGGAATCGACAAACCCTATATTGATCCCGATACCATTTCGATCTATCAGAGTTATGTGGCACTTCTCAATCCAACCATTGACAGGAATAAAATGATCCAGGATCTTTTGTCGAGAGGCATTCAGACACAGATTGGAACGTATGCATCGCATATGCAACCCGTGTATCATGCACCTCAAACATGTCCCTGCTCGCAGGATGTGTTTCATCGGGCAATTTCCCTGCCAATGTATTTTACCTTGCAAGAAACAGTAATTGATGAGGTTGCAGAAACTATTCAACAGACAATTGGAGGATATAAATGAGTCTAAAAAATAAATCAGTCCTCGTTACTGGCGGAGCCGGCTTTATTGGGAGCCATTTGGTTGATGCTATTATCAGAGAAGAACCTGAAAAAATTATTGTTGTTGATAACTTTTTTCTCGGAAAAAATGAAAACCTTGCTGACGCTCAAAAAAATTATGACTCGTTGAAGGTGTATAACCAGGATGCATCAAATTATGAAGAAATGAAAAAAATACTGGGCACGGAGGGAATCGATGTTGTATTCGATCTTGCAGTGATACCGTTGCCCGCATCTCTTGAAAAACCCGAATGGACTTTTAAACATAATATTGATTTATCTTTGGCGATGTGTGAATTGGCACGGAATGATCTTTTTAAGACATTAATTCATTTTTCTTCTTCTGAAGCATATGGAACGTCAATTTCCGGGCCGATGGATGAAAATCATCCTTTGAATGGCACCACTACCTATGCCGCCAGCAAAGCTGCAGAAGACCTGTTGATATTCTCTTATTGCAGAACATTTGGGATCGATGCATCAATTATCCGGCCCTTTAACAATTATGGACCACGCCAAAACGAGAAAAGTTATGCTGGTGTAATCCCCCTGACAATAAAGAGAATATTGAATGGTATGGCCCCGGCAATTTACGGTGATGGCAGACAGACCCGGGATTATCTTTATGTCACAGATACTGCAAATGCTGCGATTGAAGTATATAATCATAAAAATACGAGAAACCGGGTTTTAAATATCGCAAGTGGAAAAGAGATTTCAATCCGGTATTTAGTTGAATTTATTAAAAATTATTTGGGGTGTAATGAACAAATTATATATGAGACAGAAAGACCGGGTGATGTAAAACGTCATATTGCTAATATATTTTTAGCAGAGGATCTGATTGGGTTTCATCCATCCGTTAATTTTGAAGATGGTTTAAAAACTACTATAGAATGGTACAAAAGAATGTGAAAAGTTAAAAGAGAGATGAAAACTCATGGAAAGATATGAAAAACCAATAAAACTTCATGGGGTGGCTCAAACAACTGAAGGTATTGAACCTCAACGAGTAACTATTGAGGCTGTTGCATAACTCGAAAAAAGTAACCCATTTGTATAATTGGTGATGGAGAGAATGCATTCTGACAGAAATGCAAGGATATTTCTGACCTCAATTGGCACAAAAGTACAATCAAAAATAGTCATGCAACCGCCTCTATTAGGGATCTAAACCAACTTGATTTGGAAATTGATTTAATATAAAAATATTTTGACAAACGAGATATGCCTCTTGAAATAGGTTGCGGAAATGGATATTCAACAAAAATGATTGATCCGGCAATTAGGGAATCAACGGATGTAAATGACATGAAAATATTCAAATCTGTAAAATCGATATAAGAAGGAGGATTTGTATGAGAAATACGCCAATTCGAGTATTAATTGCCGGTGTCGGTGGGGGAGGGTTTGGATTAGAAATTCTTAAAGCACTCCGTCATTCCGAAATAGCATATTATATTTGTGGATGTGATATGGTAAAATATAATTTAGGATTTTCCAAATCGGACAAAAAATACACTCTTCCACCAGCAATCGATCCATTATATATTGAAAAGTTATTATCTATTTGTCAAAATGAAAAAATCGATGTTCTCTTTCCCGGATCTGAACCAGATCTTTGGGCAATATCAGAAAACCGTGATGTATTACAAGACCAAGGTATTTTTTTACCTATAAATGACGCACGGATCATTAAATTGTGTTTAAACAAAAAAGAGACCTTTCAATATCTAGATACGTGTGGAATTGCTATTCCAAGAACAGTCCCAATTGAAACCAAAAGAGACATTCAGTCGATTGATTTTTTCCCGTCAGTAATTAAGCCATATCTTGGGGGTGGCGGGTCAAATAATACATTTATTGCACAAGATGCTGAAGAATTAAACTTTTTTTGTAACTATATTTTGAAATATGGCGGAAAGCCACTGGTTCAGGAATACGTCGGTTCATATGAGAATGAATATACGGTCGGAGTACTGTCCGGGCGGGATAAGGAGATTGTTTCTGTCATAGGGATAAGACGATTCATAATGAGTGGCTTATCGAACCGGATTAAAATAAGATCGTTGAGAAAAAAAGATGAGATTTTAGCAATTTCTTCAGGGATTTCCCAAGGACAAATCGTAAATGATGATAATCTTAATAAGCAGTGTATTGAAATTGCAAAAAAACTGGGTTCAACAGGTCCCATCAATGTCCAGTGCCGGTACGTTGACGGAGTTGCCTATCCGTTTGAAATCAATCCGAGATTCTCAGGAACAACATACCTACGGGCATTGGGTGGTGTAAATGAGCCGGACTTATTTATTCGGAAATACTTCATTGATGAAGATATTCATTCAATGCCACAGCCAAAAGAAGGAATGGTATTACGTGGACTTGAAGAGATTATGATTAATGAATTGGATTAATTATTTTTTTAACGAGAGGAACTATGGGCGTTAATTCATATCCTTGGCATATCGGTTCACTTCCATTTGTTTTTAAACCATTACTAGAACCATCAAATGGTGGAGACATCCCTGATTTTCTTCCATTTTCATTAGATATTGATAAAAAAACTGGGACACTTATTCAATCGAAGAATAAATATGTTGAAAAAATTTTATCGAAAGCATATTTAACAGGTTCTGAAATCAGCGGAATGATGGATGATCACGGTATTGGGGAGTTATATGCACAAGATTTTATTAAATTTTTGAACAAGACATTAAAAACCGATAATTTTAAAAATTTAAAAATTCTGGAGATTGGATGTGGAACCGGTTATCTTCTTTACCAATTGAAAAATCGTGGTGCTGATGTGATCGGTATTGAACCAGGACTACAAGGGCAAATTGGTGCAGAACGTTTCAAAATTCCGATAGTTAGAGATTTTTTCCCCTCATCTAAAATTACCGGAAAATTTGACATTATTATTTTATATGCCTTTCTTGAACATATTCCGGATATTTCACAGTTCTTCAAAGAAGTAATGAAGTATTTGAATCAAAATGGGAAAATGTTTATTTCAGTACCGGATTGTGAGCCATATATAAAAACGGGGGATCTCTCCTTTATTTTCCACGAACACTGGAGTTTTTTTACATCAGATACATTACAAAATTCCATTACGCTTTCAACAAAACTGGCGGGGGATATAAAAAAATCACATTTTGGAGGATTGCTTTATGCATCCATATTATCAAATGACTTGAAAAAACAGCCAGACGACAACGCAATTGAATCTCAAAAAATACTTGCAAAACAATTTCAAATTCTTGCACAAAATGATCTTGAGAAAATTACAGATTTTTTTAAATCTGCCACTCAACATAAATATACAATGGGAGTTTTTGTTCCAGGTAGAGCAATCAACATACTCTCTTTAATCAAGTCTCGAATTGATTTACCAAAACTGCGTTTTTTTGATGATAATCCCGTTCTTTACCGGACATACTATCCAGGATTCAACGTCCCAATTGAAAATCGTCAAGAATTAGTAAGAGATCCGCCAGAATTACTTATTATTTTCACGCATTCCTTTGGAGAAAAAATTAAACGAGAATTGGGTGATTCTCTCAAAGATTTAAGAATAATAACATGGGATGATCTTTTTATAAACCAAAATGTAAATGATATCAATTTGATTTCGAAAAAAGAATGAAATGGATCACAGGTCATATGAAACCGAGCGTCGCAATTGTGGGTGCAACCGGATTTATTGGAACGGAGGTTACATCCCGTTTCCTGAATGAGTCTGTCTATGTATACCTTTGCTCTCAAAACGGCGGAAAAATTCAGGATATCCGCATTGATTCCGTGGATATCACATGTAATCAGTCGCTTATTGATTGGCTTTCCGATAAAAATATCGATACGCTTATTTACCTATCTTCAATCATCCCCAAATCATTTTTTAATACAGACCTGAGTATTTTTGACAAAAACATAAAAATGCACAAATCCATATTGGATGCTTGGACAAAAAACAAATTTCATTTAATATATGCATCCACTTCTTCAGTATATTCGCGAATAACCCCTATTCCGTGGTCAGAAATGACCGTAGTAATGCCAGAAAACTATTATTCCATCTCAAAATATGTTGGTGAAATGTTATTCTATAAAGAATATCAAAACAATCAACTACCCTTAACAATCCTGAGATTGAATGCGCCTTATGGAATTGAAAATCGAATAAAAACGGTGATAAATATTTTTATTGAACGCTCTTTAAATGATGAAGATTTGGTATTATATGGTAATGGCTATAGAGAACAGGATTTTATTTATGTCAAGGATGTTGCACAAGCATTCTGGCAAGCATACACCCAACAAAAATCAGGGATTTATAATATTGCAAGTGGAAAAACAATAACCATGAATGAATTAGCACATCTTATCATCGAACTTACTCAATCAAAATCCAAAATTACGTACTCCGGGAAAGAAGACCCTCAAGAAGGAAAAAAAGTGTCTATTGATGTTTCAAAATCTCGAAACGAGTTAAATTTTTCCACAAAATACTCAATGAGAGATGGATTAGTGGATTGCATACAAGAATACAAGAATGTTCATTAGATCGATAAAATGAAAATCGGTATAATTTCAGATATCCACGGCAATTGTGATGCGCTTGAGGTAATCCTGCACGAATTTGAAGAAAATAACGTTGAAAAAATTATCTGTCTAGGTGACATGATTGGATATTTTCACCAATCCATTGAAGTTCTTGACCGATTAATGGAAATTGATATATCCGCGATTTGTGGTAATCATGAAGCATATCTACTAGGCACTTTATCGTATCCACCTGAACGTGCATGCATATATAATTTAGAATATGTACAAAATTCAATTTCCCCAAAAGTGCTTCACTGGCTGGCTTCGCTTCCAACGAAACTAAATCTAACACTTGATGGAAAAAAATTCTTATTTTTTCACGGAAGTCCTTGGGATCCATTGCAGGAATATGTCTATCCGGATTATCAATATTTTAAGAATTTTTTAATGATCAATTCAGATTATTTTTTTCTAGGGCACACCCATTATCCGTTCTATAAAAAAATTGAAGCAAAAAATATTGTTAATCCGGGATCTGTTGGCTTACCAAGAAATGGTGATAACAGAGCGCAAGCGGCAATTTTTGATACACGATCCGGAATTGAATTCGTACAGGAAGAATATGATATTAGAATGTTTCTAGATTCAGCTAAAAAAAAGGGAGTAAATTCAGTCACAATTCAGCGACTTAAAAGACAGTAAGGTCAAACACGAATTGAAATATCTGAATTCGCGTGTGTGTATGAATACCCCAATGACGGTGAACTTGATTGCCGAATAAATTCAATACAGGTTTAAGCATTTAATGTTTAATTAGAAATTAAGGTGTGAGGTAAATATGAATTATGAAAAATTTAATTTTGGCGATTTTACTGAGGATGAATATCGCAAATTAATAAAAATTGCAATAAAAAAATTTGATTTTATCAGTTATCAGGACTATAAAAAGGCAGGTCATAATATTTTATGGCGGCATGATGTTGATGTCTCCATCCATAGGGCTTTTTCTTTGGCAAAAATTGAGGCAGAAGAAGGGATCAAGAGTACATTTTTTCTCCATTTACATAGCATTCACTATAATCTTTTTGAAGATGAAATCACATCCTTGATTAATAAAATATTAGAATTAGATCATGAAATTGGTCTTCATTTTGATCCCGTTTTTTTTGAAAGTCTTTCTCATAATAAAAAAAATTTACATGAATGGATAGAAATAGAAAAAAATTTATTAGATGATTTGTTTGATAAACGAATTTTAGTGATTTCAATCCATCAACCTGATACTACGAATGCATTGGATTTAAAAGCAGATTATCTTGGCGGATTAGTAAATACGTATTCAAAATATATTATGAAACATTATACATATTGTTCTGATTCAAACGGGTACTGGCGTTTTCAGAGATTGTTCGATTTATTAAATGATAGTGATGACAATAACTTGCAAATTTTAACCCATCCTGAATGGTGGACTTACGATGTCCTTAGCCCACGGGATCGGATATCACGATGTATTAATGGGAGGAATAAAAAGCAACATATGAGATATGATCTCATCATGAATCAAATAAGGAGAAAAAATGTTAGATAAAGAAAAAAAACTTGTGATGTGTGGTTGCCACTTTGCAGGCTATAAAATTATTGAGTCATTACTTGAAGAAGGTATCCAATTCGAATATTTTGTAACATTATCTGAAGAGCAAGCACAAAAGTTTAATGTTTCCGAGTATAAAAATTTTGAGTCACTAGCTAAACAATATAATATCCCCGTTTATTACCCAATCGATTATTCATTAAAAAACAACGAGGATTATAATTTTTTTAACAAGCATAAATTTGATTTGTTGATTCAAGGTGGCTGGCAGCGTTTATTTCCAAAAAATGTTTTGGATACACTAAATATTGGTGCAATAGGTGGACATGGTAGTTCTGATTTTCTTCCCAAAGGTCGAGGGAGATCTCCGCTAAATTGGTCGTTAATTGAAGGCAAAAAAAGATTTATTATGCATCTGTTTTTTATTAAGCCTGGGGTTGATGATGGTGACATAATTGATACAGAAATGTTTGATATTAATGATTTTGATGATATCCGGACATTATACATGAAAAATGTAATCGTGACAAAACGTATGCTAATAAGAAGCCTGCCAAAGATTATTGATGGAACCATTAGCGTAAAAAAACAGGACGGAATTCCCAGTTATTATAAAAAACGCTCCCCTGCTGACGGATTAATTAACTGGGAAAATATGGATGTCTGGCAGATTTACAATTTTGTCCGGGCGCAAACAAGACCATATCCAGGGGCTTATGGATATATTAATGAAAAATGCATTAAGATCTGGCGTTGTCAGGTATTTGATACACGAATAAACTATTCCGATGCAAAATATGGTGAATGCGTTGAATCCTTCGATAACAATTTAATAATAAATTGCAGGGGGGGGTTGTTACTTATCGAAGATTACGAAATTATGTAATATCGGATAAGAATATCAAAAATTTCAAGGAGTGGGCACATATTCAAGAGAAAAAGTTTGATGTGATGATCATCGGTGACTTAGTCCAGAATGATCTGTTATTTGCAGAGCACCTTAGCCGGAAAGGTCTCAAATGCGGTGTTTTAAGAAAACACGATCAAAGCTCAAATAACGTAACGATAGTATCAGAATATCATACGCATTTTAAAGAGAATAATATAATCACAATTCATACAACCCGGGAATTCATAAAGCTCGCAAAAAAATGTAGACTGATCGTGAGTTTTACGGGTGCATTAATCTTTTTTTTAGGTAAATTCTGGTTTTTAAGATCATTGATACAGTTGCCTCCGGTAGTAAATATCACCACAGGATCAGATATTACTGAGTGGGTAAATGAAAAATCACTGGGGGCTGTTCTATATCGTCAACACCTTCATAGTGCAGATCTGAACTGGTGTGCGCCATATCCAAACTCACTCAAAAATATTTTCATCCATGATGTTCCGCGTGTTGTTTTTATGAGATATCCATATTATCTCGTCGATCAAGTTAATATCGGTTGTATAACTGACAAGAATCAGACAATTTCATTCTTTCATACCAGTCATCTCGACTGGAAAGTGAACGATACCGGTGAAAATCGGAAATCCTCAAAAGGCAATGACCGGTTTATCCGGGCTTTTGCAAAGGCAATAAAATCCGGGCTACATGCACAATGCATCATTCTGGACCGGGGCTCTGATCGGGAGATTGCCAAGCAACTCATACGGGATCTGGGTGTAGAAGATCGTTTCATCTGGAAACCCCATCTGTCTCGCGATGAATTAGTTGATGAATTCTACAAGTCAGATGTAATTGTAGATCAGTTTGATATTGGGGGTTTTGGAGGAATTGCAATGGAAGCTATGTCCGTGGGAAAACCGGTTATGATCTATATCGACCGTGCGTGTGCAAGACTGTTATATCCCGATGACCCCCCAATATTAAACTGCCATTCGGAAGAGGAGATCTACGAACAAATAATGAAATGTGCGGATCGTCAGTTTTTGGAGAAACTGGGAAAAGAGGCACGCGAATGGGTATATAAATATCACAATTGGGAAACCTGCCTTGATCAGTTTATCTTTTACTACACACTTCTTACCGGTCACCAAATTCAGGATTATGGATGGGAAAAAAACCCTTATAAAAAAGATGGACGGGGAGGTGATTGAGTATAATTCAGATCGAAGAACTACATCCTAAAAAGGAAGATGAATGGGATAGATTAATTTTAAAAAGTATTTCCACGAACTTTCTACAATCCTATTGCTGGTCGGAAATTATAAAAAAGGCGTATAAATATGAAACATTGTTTTTAGAATTTACTGAAAATGAGGCGGCGTTGGCATATGCTCCCCTGAATATTCAATATCCATATATCAGAAACCAGACATTTTTCTATCGGATACTTAATGAAATTAATCGAATTTTCTCAAAACAGATTATTTCATTGGGTGGACCCGTAATTTTGAAGAGAGGAAATGATCTAGATATAATGCATAAATATTTACAATTTATCGATTCCTATTCGCAAAAACACCATGTGGGTTCAATACATATATCCCCGTTCAGGTACGAACCGCATTATTCCAATGACACCAGAATCCTGAATATTTTCGAACAGTTCGGATATACAAGGAAAATCTGGGGCACATATCTTGTGGATTTAACTCAGGATGAAGACAAACTATGGATGAGCCTCGAACACTCCGCGAGAAAATCCCTTAAACAAATGGATGGGAGAGGGGTTATTGTCAAAAAAGTGAGTGGACCCCAAGAATTTATTGAAAAATTTATTATTCCCTATAACCGAATGGAAAAAGAATTCGGGCGATCGGAAATCCCACTATGGTCTGCTGAAACAATAAAAAACACCGAAAATCACGATAAATATTATCACTATTTTTACGCTGAACTTGGTGGAAACATAGAAGCCGTTCTGGGTATGCCTGTATATAACGGATATGCCACGGAAATCATGTCATCTACCAGTAAATTGGCATATGAAAACAAGATCTATGCCCAGGATCTCTTGCATTGGGAGATGTTCAGGTACGCAAAAAGCATCGGTTGCCATACATTTGATCTGGCTGGCGTGAACCCCCATCCTTCCAATGCGAAGGAGGAAGGAATTCGGAGATTTAAAAAAAAATGGGGCGGACACTATATTGAATATTCAGTTTTTGAAAAAGAATTACCTTATATATCAAATACAGTCCGGAATTTTTTAATAAGATCATACAGAAAATTATCTCAATTAACAGGTATCCGCTGAGGTGGTGAGTGAATGGGAAGGGGAATTCGATTCGCTCTAATTGAAAGAATATTGAAAAAAAAGTACCGTGGAGGTTCAGTACTGGAGATAGCCGCTGGAGGCTGCCTTTACCGGGATCTTTTTGAGGATTATGTAAGTACGGATCTCCCTGCCAGTTCGTACTATGATTCGGGCGATATTTGTGTTTTCTGTGATGGTCAGGTTCTTCCGTTCAAGGAAAATTCTTTTGATTTTGTATTTATGATAGCTGCTCTCTATCAAATTAAAACTCCGGAATTACTGATAAAAGAAGTATCCAGAGTATTGAAACCAAGAGGGCAATTTATCGTTTTTGATTACAATAAACCGCGGTTGATACGAGTTAAAAATGTTGAACATGGAGTGGTCAACCATATCTGGCATCCCTGGGAGTTGGAAACACTCCTGAAGAAGTACCCCTTCAGAACAACGTTCCTCCTGCTGGAAGACTATTCTTTCACATATCTGGGAAAAGTCTTATCTATCATATATAAAATCCCGGGAGCCTATTGTATTTCAAACATATTTTTTGAAGGATGGAGTATCGTTCATGCGGAAAAAAGGATCCGATAAATGATTAAAAAGTATTTCCAGAACACTGCCATCCTAAGTGTGACGGAGATCCTGCTTAGTTTAAAAGGACTCCTTTTAATTCCAATTCTTACTAAAACGTATGGTTCGGTAAATTACGGGATCTGGGCTCAGGTTACTGTCCTCGTCTCCTTGCTCACCCCAATTGTGATATTAGGATTGGATTCCGCTGTTATCACCTGCACTTCCGGAAAAGGGGAAATGTTCATTAAAAAAACATTTTCATCGATTTTACTTTTTATTACGTGTTCAGGTATCATATGTGTATGCCTGCTCTGCATTTTCTCCCAGCAATTATCTGTCCTCGTTTTGGACAGCCCGGAGAATTTTCAATTTATAATACTGGCGGGTTTTGTATTACTGGAATCTGCCCTTCTCAGTATGTGCAAGCTATGGTACCGCATGAAGGATAATGCAAAAGTCTATTCAATAATCAATATAATTCAAGCTTTTTCAGTTGCACTTCTTTCTGCTATAGTTGCATTTTCCAAAGGGAACCTCTTCGAATTGATTCTCGTAACATTTCTCTTCGAATCTCTTCTGGTTCTGATAATTTTGATTCATATCGGAAAAAATCAGGGCTTCTCGTATCCGGATTTATCCATCCTAGGTAAATTATTAAAATTTGGCGTACAGGTGCTCCCTATGGGATATGCATGGTGGATACTGACGTTATCCAACCGCGTGTTCATTGGCTATTACGATAATCTTGCGGCAGTGGGGGTTTTCAGTGTCGCGTATTCCTTTGGATATATGATTATGAGCATGATCTTTGGACCAATATGGACAATGTACCCTCCTAAAGCAGCAGAATTGTTCAATCTCAAAAAATTCAGCGAAATGAACGAGCTCTTTAATTATTCATTGAAACTTGCCCTTGGAATCATGATTCCTGCAATTGCCGGCTTTGCACTGCTTGGTTCCGCAATCTTTATCTTGTTAACATCCCCGGAATTTTTAGCAGGCGCCCCGCTCGTGCCATTTATTGCACTGGGATTTATGTTTCACATTATTGGCAGTTATTTTGTCCTTTCTTTGGGATTCGTCCGGAAACAGATCTACGGCACAATATCATTGTTTGTTACAGCAGGGTTCAACATTATATTGAATGTTCTTCTCATTCCATGGCTTGGAATCCTTGGAGCAGCAGTTGCTTTATGCCTCTCGTTTATGCTACAGATGATCTTCGAGATCTGGCTGGGGAATAAATACATCAATTTTGTATATGATTGGACATTTCTTTACAAAACACTCTTCTCTACAGGTATAATGGCAATAGTAGTTTTGATCGTCATGAATGTACTTATTGAATCAGTACTGATATCCTGCATTATTGGAATACTCACATATGGGGGGATGATGATAGTGATAAGAGCAATAAATCCCCAGGAAATGAAAATACTCCTTGAAATGCTGCATTGTAGCGATATCAGAAAATATCCAATTATCCGTAAATTATTGGGGATCAATGAATAGCCAGAATCCTAATACAATCGAAATGAGGAATGAAGGTATGGAAAAGCAGTATGTATATGATGGAAAAACATGGTCTAAAACAGAAATAGCTGCCCTGCTTGAAAAAGCGGAAAAAAATCCTCTGCCATCCCGTGCTGCGACAACACTCCATATGGTTGAAGGCGATACAATTCTCGATGTAGGGTGTGGAATAGGTATTTTTGCCAGTCGCATAGCAAAAAAGGCAAAAAAGGTAGTTGCTGTAGATATTCTTGAATCATCCATTGAAATTGCACAGGATTTTTATGGGGCAGATAATATTGACTTTCTTGCGGGTGATCTGTTCACTCTTAATCTCCCCGGTAAATCCTTTGATTGCATCTTGTTTTTAGAGACCATCGAACATGTAGACTCTCCTGGAAAATTTTTAAAAGAGTTCCATCGGCTTTTAAAACCCAACGGCTACTTGATCCTTTCCACTCCCAATGCACATTCTTATGCGAATATTCTTCACCATCTGTTATTTTTTAATTACCGATTTGCAAAAAAAATAGCAAATTGCATTGATAATGAAGAGCGCAATACCGGGACCCAGAATGACCATATATATAACTGGGATTTTACGACGCTATACCGATTATTGAACAGGAATGGATTCACCTACACCGATCATGCATTTACATCGTATTGGCCGGTTATTATACCCTTAAAATGGCTGACCCTTCAGTTCCCGTTCTGGACGAAGGGTGAATCGTGGGTAATGTCAATAATCATACCCTTCCGTCAGACGTTGGTTTTTAAGGTGCAAAAATAGAAGAAAAAATGTGTCCGTTCAGCCTAACCGGGAGGGACAGATGGAATGAACGGAGAGTCATTCATTGTACCCACGAACGAATCTAAAACTGGTTGGACATTCATTTTCATGGTTGAGATATATCCCCTAATACGGCAGAACCAGTTTGCTCCATCCTCGCTTCTGAAAGTCCCAGAAATCTTCTGCTGAACTTTTCACCCGACCTTCGGCAGTAAAAATCCATGATTTCAATTATTTTGTACATTGATATTTACCGGGGGAGAACCGCATATGAGCATACTGTCATTGACACTAATAGACGGCTCAAATCTAACCCGGGGGCAACTCGGCATAGTATCTGGAATGTTTGACACCCTTGAGATAGGACAGTACATCGACGAAGTCATCCCCCCAGACTTGGGGTTAGTGGTTGACTGCACTCACTTCCCATCTCTTAAATATCGGGTGTGTAAACTCTCTCTCTATTAACCGGGTAAGTCCTATATAGGTACAGTTACTATTAAATAATATGAAAATTGCTCTTATCGATCCTTCTCATTATACTACAAATTATGGTTTAAGATGTATTTCATCATATTTATTGAGTAATCATTTTGAGACCAAATTATTTTTTTTATCACCAGATTTAACTGACGGAATGAATTGGGGGGATTGGGGATACCCTCAAGAAATTTACGAAGAACTTGCCCGCTTGATAACTGATTGCGATATTATTGCATTTTCAGTTTTTTCAAGCTATTATCATTCAGCAGCTGCACTGAGTGATTTTTTGAAGAGAGAATTTCCCGAAAAACTGGTGATATGGGGGGGCATTCATGCGACAGTAAGTCCTGATACATCGATACTACATTGCGATATTGTCTGTCTGGGCGAAGGTGAAGAAACAATGCTGGAAATCGCAAAGGCAGTTAAAAATAAAGAGCCATTACGAGATATTATGGGAATCTGGATAAAAACAGAAGAAGGGGTCGTTATAAAGAATGATGTTCGGCCGCTTGAACAAAATTTGGATAAATATCCATATCAAGATTATGATATAAATCACATGTTTATTATTAAGGATGCGCACATTCGCCCGGGAACTGAAAAAATAATGAAAGATCTTCTCACGATGGGAAGCACCCTACAGCACTATTTTGGTCTTAAAACGAGCGAAAATTACCAATATTTAACAATGACCTCCCGTGGATGTCCCAATCACTGTGCGTATTGCTGTAACAACCATTATCATAAAATCTATAAGGGAAAGGGAACGTTTCTTCGAACAAGGAGTATTGAACACATTATAGGAGAACTAGAAGAGATAACCCGACATAATAATTTTATCAATTTTATCAGTTTTTTTGATGATGATTTCACTGCACGACCGTTAGAATTCATTAAACAATTCTGTGAACAATATAAATCATCGATCAATCTCCCATTTAAGTGCAATCTGAATGCAAACACTATTAGCCGCGAAAAAATCTCTTTACTATCTGAAGCGGGTCTCATCTCAATTGAGATAGGTTTGCAATCGGGTAGTGAGAATGTCCAGAAAAACTGCTACAAAAGACCATTCAATGCAAAATTATTCAAAAAAAATACGCAAATGCTTGCAGAATTCCCACACATCGTAAAATATTATGATATTATCCTTGATAACCCCTATGAGAGTGAACTAGATATTGCTAAAACAATAACATTTTTGGCAGAAATGCCAAAACCCTATAATATCAGTTCGTTTTCACTCACATTTTTCCCAGGAACTGAACTCTATGCAAGAGCACTAAATGATTCGTTAATTGATCTTAAAAGTGATCCATATCTGAAATTTAAACGGAATAACATATTATATCCTGAAAAATCGTATAGCAAGATCCTGATATACTTGGCCGGAAGAACACCCCCTGTATTGAAGCATGGATATTTGATATTAGCACACCCCTGGCTAATTAGATTGCTTTCTCAAGGTAGAATTAATACAATCTTCCAGAAAATTTTAAAAACACGGGGTTTCTTATAATTTTTTGGGGTATTTTTGTGGAGTGTACTGTTACAAAAATTCATCCCATATCTTTCACCCGTACGTAATCCGAATGAAACACTGGGATGAGCTTGCAGCATTCTTACGGAAAAATGGAATTGAAACGGGAATCCATTCTCCGGTTGCTCTCCCGTTCCTGAAGGTGTATCAATATCTGGGATATCCCCCAGTGGCCCGGTCGCTTACGATTACCAAAATGCAATTCTGTCACTTCCAATGTATCCGGAATTGAATGAAAAGATGATGGAATATATCCCCGTAACAATAAACCCGTTCAGCAGAGATAATTAATTGAGGGCTTCATATGGGCATTACTTGGAACAAATACTTTGGTGAATGGGGAGAGATCTTAGGATCATATTATCGCAATTGTGATTATTGACCGTGTCCTTTATCACTGTACGACAGTAACCATTAATGGTGAAAGTTATCGGATGACAAATTAAAAGAAGCATGATGCGTTGAGCATTCTATAAATCTGACCCCCTATAGCAGAATTGAACAGTTAATCTAAATGTCTATGAGGACTGGGGAAAAAGTAACGCCCGAATTGGGGAATTTAATTCTGCCGATGACAACGAGATCCATTCAAACTTTCAATAATCCTGTATGCATTTAAAAAGGAGAATAATATATGGTATCTTTATTGGTAGTTATATCGGATAGCCTTTCGGATTTAGTAAAGAAAGGAGAAATTACCGCACGTTATTATAATCCGGGTGAGTTATTTGATGATGTTCATATTCTCATGACTAATAATGATAAACCGGATAGAGAGGCCGTCCAGAAGACAGTCGGACGAGCAAGATTACACCTTCATAATCTACCATTGCCATCCGTTATAAGCACATTTGGCTGGCAACCGTTCATGTTAAAAAAATGGATTGCTTCTGGTATAGAGTTGGCAAGGGAAATACAACCTTCATTAATACGGGCTTATGGTAATTCTGTTAATGGGTTTTTGGCAGCACAAATTAAACAACAGCAAAAAATCCCCTTGGTAACTTCTTTGCATATTAATCCAGATGTAGATATTCGAAATAATTTATCATGGAGATCCAATTGGCTAATATTTTTAATGTATAAACGAATGGTCTGGTTTGAAAATGCGACCCTTAAAAATTCGGATATAGTTCTGCCAGTATATGAATCGATACGAGGTTATGCAATAGACCATGGAGCTAAACAAGTTAAAGTATGCTATAATGTATTAAATTCAGTTTTTTTATGTAAAAAACAAACATATTCTCTCCATACCCCCCCACGGATTATCTCGGTTGGGAGACAATTTGACCAAAAAAATCCAGATAATTTAATTCGTGCTGTGGCTCTTATTCCTGATGTTGAGTTGACGTTAATTGGATATGGTCCCTACCATAAATATTTGGAACAAGTGGCTATAGAATGTAAGATTCAAGACCGTGTAATCTTTTATAAAGGAATACCGAATGATCAGCTGTGTAAAATACTGCCAGATTATGATATTTTTGCAGTTCATAATGAATACTGGGGAATCAGCAAAGCGCTTATTGAAGCATTACTGACTGGATTACCGGTCATCCATAATAAACGAAAAGGAGAGCCGGTACATGAATTTAATGAGAATTTCATTTGTCTTGTTGAAAACACCGTCGACGGCTATCACGATGCGCTTCAATCAATGTTAACTGACCATACCTTTCGGGAACAGATTGGTCGAAATGGATATTCCCATGCCCAGGCATTATGGTCCCCGGAAATAACAGAGGCTGAATATGTTAAGGTATATCAGAATCTTTTATCATGGAAAAAGAGTAGTTCGTGACAGTGACCCGTAACCCTTTTTGGAATAATAAAGATAGTTGGTAAACGAATTATCCCGATTTAGACATCATCACTTTATATCTTGGCAACCAAAAAGCCATGAGAAATGAAAAAAATACTCATTCATCTTATTGTTGCCGCCCGCCCCAATTTCATGAAGATAGCACTATTATATCATGCCTTGTCTCGTGAAGCATGGTGTGATCCGGTTCTGATCCATACCGGGCAACACTATGATGAAAACAGTTGATAAAGCTGATAATCTTAAAAAACTGACCTCATTATTGGTTCAAATTTGCCAAAAAATACTGCTGGTGCGGACATACGGCTGACACCGTAGTAAAAAGCCTGAAAGAAGTGAATTATATATGATAAATGTCTCCAATCTGCTGAAAATTGGCATCCATGACCCGGCTCAGCTTGTTTACCGGTTAGAGGGCAAATTCAAACCGGATTTGCTTTTCAAGCGATATGGAAAATTAGCACAAAAACAGGGATTTGACCGATTGTATGTCATTTTATCATTTGATTGTGATTCACCTGAAGATATCCCTGCTGCAAAAATTATCCATTCTTATTTGAAAAAAAATGGATTGAAGGGTACATTTGCAGTACCGGGTCATTTACTCAAAGAAGGTGCCGAAGTTTACCGCAGTTTATCAGACGGTGGTGCTGATTTTATAAATCATGGTGCCCTTCCACATGTCGAAAAAAGAGGTGGACGCTATTGGTCAACAACATTCTATAACGACATGCCCGTGGGGGAGGTTATAAGAGACATAAAAGAAGGCCATAAAATCTATAATTCTGTGATTGGACATCCACCGATTGGTTTTCGTGCACCCCATTTTGGAACCATTCAAAATCCATTACTTATAAAATCTATATATAATGTCCTTCAAGAGTTGAAATATCTGTATTCCAGTTCTACAATGCCCATTTCAGGATTCCGCTTCGGCCCGGTACAAACAATCAATGGATTGTATGAAATTTCCCTATCAGGTTCTTATTTCGAGCCATTAGAGATTCTAGATTCCTGGAACAACATCATAAGTCCATATAATCCCATTGTAAAAAATGAATATGCATTCCAGTTTATACAAACAATTGAACATCTTATGAAATTGAATGTAAGTGGAGTACTAAACTATTACGTTGATCCAGCTCATGTTGTTTCAAGCAGATCGTTTTATGAGGCTATAGATTTCCTTATTCAACAGGAAATTCCAACGCTTTATTATGATGACGCAATTAAATTAAGGGAAGGTAGTTGATGCAGATTATTAAGTCTCCTCACAATATCTCCTTCAGTGAAATACATCCTGTTTTATGCATACTGCAACTGGTAAGAATTCACATGGTTTACGATTGGCTGAATAAAGATCTCACATCTAGGGCTATAGATCTTCTGACCTCAAATTATACACAATTATACCTGGGGTTACAAAAAGATCCCATACATCAACCGTTGAAACACGGAACTCAAAAGCAAAGTACTTCACTTAATCAGCATCGCTTGTGGAACCTGTTCATCCTTGAATTATAGTTGCGCAAATGGAAACCCCAATGAAGAATCTTCTGGTTATTTCATGGGCTATGCCGCCCCTTCTTTTACCCCAGTCCATTCAGGTAGCACGTATGCTTAAATCACTTGCTGAGTATGGTTGGGAAATTACCGTTATTTGCGTTGATCCACAATCGATTAAAATGAGTCAATATGATCCCTTTTTAGAGAAACAATATGCGAAGTATTATACTACAGTCCCAGTTCCATCCAATGAAGAATTTTTACTATATCGAATTTTTTGGTATATATTTCCAAATTTCCAACAATCCCCTGATGAAAAACAGGTATGGATACCGCGGGTTATGGACGTAATACAAGAATTGCTGGTGAAAAAAGATTTTTCAGCAATTATATCGTTTGCTCAACCCTGGTCTGATCACTTGATCGGACTTAAAGCATATCAAATGAGTGGATTGCCTTGGATTGCTCATTTTAGTGATCCCTGGGTTGACAGTCCTTATTATAACTTCAACCAAAAGCAAATGACAAAAGTAAAAAAAATGGAAGAATCTGTAATTCGGGAAGCAGATGCAATTATATTTACATCATCTCAAACTGTCCGTTTGGTAATGAGTAAATATCCTCCTGATTGGGGTGAAAAGACATTTGTTATCCCACATGGTTATGATTCAGATACTGATTTTGAAGTGCGACATGATATTGAGCAAATAGCTAAATCCCGCTTGAAGTTATTACATATTGGAAGTTTTTATCCGAATATGCGTACACCTGAAGGTTTACTTCGTGGTCTGCACTTACTGGATGAAAACCAAAGAAATCAGATCGAAGTGTCATTAATCGGACCCCATGCCGAACGTTATTCTTCATTAGTAAAACAGTTGAAACTTGATGACACTGTAATTCTTCATGGACCCGTTTCCTATGAAATGAGTGCGCGATTGACAGCAGAAGCGGACGTACTCCTGGTTATTGATGCTCCAAGTGATGATGAAAGTGTTTTTCTTCCCAGTAAAATAGTTGATTATCTGGCATTCCGAAAACCAATATTAGGATTAACCCCCTTAAAAGGCGCGGTAGCCGAGCTATTAGAACGCTTGGAATGCCCGTTTGTCTCTCCAACAGATTCTAAAAGCATTGCGTGTGCAATTGCAGACCTGTTTCAGAAATGGAAAAATGGAAATTTGTATGTATCGGAAAATTTTGAAAAAATAGCCTGTGAATACGACATTCGGCAGACTACAAAAATGATGGATAAAATTCTATCGGATCTGGTTGAAAAGAGATCGAAATAGATTTCACGCATTCAAATCTCATGCTAATAGGACTTACGCAGTTGAATCGTCTGGAGAGTGACTACCTTGAAATGCCCTGATGAGAGTACGTATTATCATTTGAGATGCCTTACCATCTCCAAATGGATTCTTCCAGATCGTTTCTGATTCCAACATATTCTCTGTTGATCGTAAGATCAAATCTGGCTCCACTCCAGATAATATATTTGCATGAACGTCCACAGTTTCTGGTCTTTCTGTATTGTCACGCAGAGTAACGCAAGGAACACCTAAAATACATGCCTCTTCCTGCACACCCCCGGAATCCGTCAGGATAAGCTTTGCATTATCTTCAAGCTGAAGAAATTCCAAAAAACCCTGAGGGGGGATAATTGTAATCCCTTCCAGATCAATTCCAAACTCCGCGATTCTTTTATTAGTTCTTGGATGGATCGGAAAAATGATGGGTAGTGAATATTTTTTCTGAATCGCACAAAGCCCCATAATTATTTTTTTTAGTCGTTCCTTATCATCCACATTTTCTGCACGGTGTACTGTGACCAGGAAATAATTTTTATGCACCAGATTTAATGTTTTGAGAATATTTCCGGATTTTTGTGCAATTTTTAGATTTTGGAGAATTGCATCGACAATCGTATTTCCCGTAATAAAAATTTTATTTTGATCGATTCCTTCATCTAAAAGGTTATCTTTTGCCAATTTTGTGGGTGCAAACAGATAATCGGATATGTGATCAGCGATAATCCGATTGATCTCCTCTGGCATTGACCTATCGTGACTACGGAGACCGGCTTCAACATGTCCAACTTTGATGTGCAGTTTGGATGCTGCAATCGCCCCTGCCATTACTGTGTTAGTATCTCCCTGTACAAGAACGACATCTGGTTTTTCTTTTTGAAATACTTCTTCAACACCCATCATTATTTTGCCCGATTGGATTGCATGACTCGCAGAACCTACATCAAGATTATATTTTGGTGCGGGTAGTTCCAGAGTATCAAAAAATGTTTTGTCCATTTCATATGAGTAGTGCTGACCTGTATGTAAAATAAAAAAATTCTCTTGTTTTTTATTTAAATATCGAATAATAGGGGACATTTTTATAATTTCCGGGCGAGTCCCTAAAATTATCGCTATCTTCATCAGGTTAGATATTCTATCTCCTTCATTTTTGAATTTATCTTAAAAATCATTGAATTTAATCGGACTTGCGTGGAGTTTGCAATTCAACTCGATGAACGAGGACTCTCTCGTGCAGCTGATACTATTCACCGGTTCCATTATGACCTGATAAATTACCGGGCTTATCTCCCGGAACACTGGAAAAAGATTCGTACTACTAATATCCTGAAACGAGTTAATAAATAACTCAAACGTCGGAGCAGAAAGATCGGGACTTCCCCAAATGATTCCTCCCTGCTCAGACTCACCGGTTCGATCCTTATCGATATCAATGAAGAAGGGATCATGGGTAATTGGAATTTATCTGTGAATAGTGACATGATCTTTTTGGATTTTGGGGTAAATTTTACAGCAGTATAGAGACACTCTTATCATTTTAAAGGTAATTTTTGCATTGTTTGAAACGATCTTGTTAAAATAGTCAAAAATTAAAATAAAAGTAATTACTTATGTGTGGAATTTGCGGAATATACGGGCAAGAAAATAAAATTTTAATCCAAAAAATGCTCGATGTTCTGAAACATCGGGGTCCGGATGGTCAAGGGATATTTTCGGATAAGAACATAACCTTGGGTCATTCACGACTCAGTATTATTGATCTGTCAGAGCATGGTAAACAGCCAATGTCCAATGAAGAAGGGGATATCTGGCTTTCTGTTAATGGAGAAATATATAATTTCAAAGAATTGCGGGCTCAATTAGAGAAACGGGGACATCATTTTCATTCAAATTCAGATAGTGAAACAATTATCCATGCGTATGAAGAGTTCGATTTGGAATTCATCAAGAAATTGCGGGGTATGTTTGCATTAGCAATATATGACAGAAAAAAAGAGTTGCTCATTCTTGCAAGAGATCCTATTGGAAAAAAACCTCTCTATTATGCAAACTACCAAGGATGCTTTCTTTTTGCGTCAGAAATTAAAGCACTACTTGAGGCCGGATTTCCACGTATCCTGGATAAAACCGCCTTCTGGTCATACCTTGCATATCAATACCCTCTTGGAGAAAAAACCCTTTTTCAGGGAGTACAAAAATTACTGCCCGGTCATATGCTCATTCTTAATGAAAAAGAAGTTATAATCCATAAATACTGGGATATTGTTGAAAACGTCATTAATGAAAATGAAGATTACTTTGCCAAAAAGTTACTCGAAATTTTAGAGAACGCAACAAAATTACGAATGAATTCTGATGTTCCTGTCGGGGCATTTCTCTCTGGAGGGATTGATTCTTCCGCTGTGGTTGCTCTGGCAAGACCATATTACACTAACAATTTCCATACCTTCTCTGTAGGATTTGAAACTTTTTCCGAACTCCCCTATGCAAAAAAAGTGAGTGAATATCTCGATACCGATCATCATGAGGTTCAAATCACTTCAGAGATGGTATTAAAAGATTTAAGAAAAATTGCATGGATTTACGACGAACCTTTGGGAGATGCAGCAATAATTAACACCTATTTTTTATCAAAAGAAGCAAAAAAATATGTTACGGTTGTTTTGACGGGAGATGGAGGAGATGAATTATTTGGCGGATATCTCAATTATTCATATAATCCACGGATCTATTCGTTATTAAGAAATCCTGTTATAAGCAAAATGGCTGGTGCGGTAACAAATCTGTTTTATAAACGATATTACCCCTTCAACTCTCATTTTATTAATAACAAAATGCGATATCTTGATTTTTTTCTGGATTCGTCATTTGACAGAATCCATTTAAACACTCAAAGAAATCTGGGAGATAAAGAAATAGAAAATATCAGTTCCTTACCCTATGTTGACATTAACACACACGCAAATTTTCCTGAAGCTCAACAAACATCTCTCGGAAAAATGCTCGCGGTAGATTGTAAAAATCTATTACCAGAAAAATTCCTGATGAAAGTTGACAAAGGGACTATGGCGAATTCTGTTGAGGCGAGAATTCCTTTATTGGATGTTGAACTCATCCAATTTGCTTTTACTATCCCACCTCAGTTAAAAATTAAAAACAGGCAAGAGAAATACATCTTAAGAAAGGCAGTACAGGGTTTACTCCCACGAGAGATCTTACAAAGACCAAAACTTGGATTTGGGACAACGGTTGGACAATGGATGCAGGATGATTTGCAAGAGATCGTTTTGCAGATGATACATGAAGGACCATTATTAAAAGACACATTAAAAAATGATGCACGACTGCACTTAATTAAAAACCTAAATAAAAAAATCCGATACAGTCCATCTGAAATTTGGACATTGTTTGCAGCTGAATTGTGGTACGATTGCTACTTCCGGGGTTGTTGAAATTTTTTTCGGAAGTTGATTTGCGATATAGCGGAGATTTCCACCCCCCCAAAGAGATTTCATCCAGATATTACCGATCCTAAGACAATCGGTCAAATGAAACAACGGATGAGTAGTTAATCTCGAACACTTTATCTCGACTCACATTAAAGATTGATCCCTCGCCTAAGTTTTTATAGATAATTGTATCTTTAGTCACATCAATTGGAACCGTTCCAACATAATTTCCATAAATGAGAGTATAATTTGTTTTTTTACGTTCACTTATCATTCCTTTGAGTGCCCAAGGTTCAAGCGCTCTTGCGTTATAATAAAAATTATATCCGTAATCATATTGTGTGTCACTTTTTAAAAGGGGGGGCCGTCCCAATAACTTATTCTTTAGATCCTGAACGGTCAAATAAAAAGGTACAATTTCGTACTTAATTCCATTTGGTATATTTTCTGTGAATGATCGTGTATTAAAATAGATGTAATCATATTTTAACAATTCATCTGTATTCTCCCCAATACACGTATCAATTTTTTCCAATAGCTCTCCGCCTATTACCCAATTATAGTAAAGGCCTTGATTTATGAAAAGTCCTAAACCAATGATTACTATCACAAAAATCCCGGTTTTTACCTGCTTTGTGAAAGCAATAAGTACACAGACTATTAATAGCGCTATTCCGATATCGATAAAATAATATTCCCGTGTTTGTGCGCTAAGGACACCTCTCATAAGATAGGGTGCGGAAAAAACAAGAATCATCAAAAATGCAACATATATCAATTTAATATCAAATTTATTACTTTCGTGTAATGTTACTAAATACTTGTAAATTATTGTCAATAGAACCACATTAATAATAATTAGAAATATTATTAATGCAGCACTCATTTGTGTATACCCATAAAATGAATTGATAAGATTATTCAAAAAGACAAAAGATGCGATTACTGGTGCAGCAAGGGTGGCAATGATCGTTCCTAATCCATAAGTACCCAATCCATCATTATACACGTCCCAACCAAACCCGAACCAATGTGTGGCTCTGATTGCCAAACATATTGTTAATGGTATAGCAAAGTAAAGTGATTTTTTCCAGTTCTTTCCAAATAAATAATCATACAACAGAAGAAAGGCCGGGATAGTTATTCCTGACTCATATGTGAGTGTGGCTAAAAAATAAACAATACATGATAAACAAAGGTAATATTTCTTTTCTTTATTAAGATACAGGTATATTGTGGATATATAGCATATATAAGCAAATCCAAATGAAAGGATTGGCCATGGATAAATTTCATCCTTATTGAAAAGTGTGCAAAAAATCATCGATGCAATTAACGGATAGAGAACAGTTTCATATCCAACTTCTTTGAAAATTTTTCTAAAGATATAATATACGATCACAAGCACAATCGTAGTAGTGATCAATGCCAAAATATGAAACAATAGAACATTTCCAGTAATCTGTTGCCCAAGTAAAAAGAGTATATTGGCTATTGGTCTTCGTGAGCAAAGAAAGGCTTCAAAAAACGAAATGTGCTCTTGTGTATAAACCAGATTATTCCAATCGTCACTATAGTATCCTAGATTAAATAGAAATAAGTTGTTACAGACGAAATTTGTTATTATTAAAATAATGATAGATGCTCTATCTGGAGATGAATTTATCCAATCCATAAAATTGCGTTTGATATTCAACATCCGTGTATCCATTTAGAATTAAATATTAAATAAGATTACTCCCGCAATAATCAATATACAATCCTAAAACTATTTCTCATTGATCTTATCTTATGAGAATAGCTATAAACCCGGCTTATGTTTTTATATACGTACTTAGAATAAAAATATGTGAGCGGATTTGGGGACTATTTTCTGAATCAGGAATATTCTAAAATCGCCGGGTTAGGAAACAAGTTAGGCAAGGTTCGTGATCTAATCGACTTCAGGAACGTCGGAAACAAGAGATGGTTACTCATGGTCTTCCGGGATAAATTTCGATGGAATTATAAATTTGGGCATACCATTCTATTCCGCCACATCTGAACACTTTCATTCTGCCATTGAAACATATCGATTAGAATCAGGGTTCCCAAGTTTACAGGATACCACTTTCCAACAACCAAATTGAATGAGCAAAACAAATGAAAGATGATACAATACTTCCGATTATATCCACGGTAGCATTATCCATTGGGATTGCATTATTTGCATATTTTGTGCTTATTCATTTTATGGTTGATGCAAATCCGCAATATGACCCTCCCTATAGCCGGATGAATAATCTTCTCAATTTTTACGAGCAAAATCATACATCAGATATCTTTATTTTAGGCAGTAGTTATGTGATGGAGGGTATTGATGCAAATGTGGTCGAAGAGTTAATGCAAAAAAAGAAGGCCAATGGGTCAGTTTATAACTTAGGAACCTACGCTGATGCCCCTCAGAACCGAGTGGGTGAAATTGACTATATTATTGCATCAAGACCAAAAATCGTTGTTATCGGGTTAAGTTACAGGGATTTTGGGGACGATATTACTTTTTTGAATCGTACAACTTTTCCCAATTATGCAATACTCCCCTATCTGAAAAAAAAGATATACATTGAGGATTTTCAACCCTTTTTTAGTGATAAACAGCTAAAACTTATCAAGCAAACCCAATTCGAATATGATTTCAATCGTTTTATAAATAAACGAATATATATATATAAGAACGTAGATGAGCGTATTCAGAATTTTTTTAGTGGGAATCAGTCAAGTGTGGCAAATAAAACAAGCCGCTTCCAAGATATTTATATGACGAACTTTAAGGATCCATGGTTTTACGGATATAATCAAACTGAAGCAGCAAAAAGTGAAGCAGCGTTAGTTTTTGGTAAAAATCCAATTATAATATCTGAAAATTTGAACCAAAATAAGATGGCATTATTATATATGGTAGGGAAGGCTCGCCAGAACAATATCCGTGTAATTATTATTAATATGCCTATAAATAACTTGATGTCAGAAAAAATTAACAAATCATCTAGGCATAATCTTTCAAATTTCCTCAATTTTACCGGTGTACCATGGTATAATTATGAACGGGAATACCCCTCGGAATATTTTGTAGATTTGGATCATTTGAACGCGGCAGGGCGAATCGATTTCTCACAAAAGGTAGCTACAATAATCGCGGATAATTTGATACATGGGGTGTAAATGCAGTTTAACAGTATAGAATTTTTCATTTTTTTAATCACCGTTCTTATTCTGATCAATTGTTTGAGAAAATCTCACTATCAACAAGCAATTCTTCTTGGGGGCAGCTATGTATTCTACTGGACCACCAGCAATTATTTTGTAATTTTGTTATTATTCATCACAATAATATCATTCCAATCTGGGGAAATTATCTATCGTGCATCCAATCAGGTAAGAAAAAAAATTGTATTGGCTATTGCGCTGGTTAGTCTGCTAATCCCATTAGGTTTTTTTAAATACTACAATTTCGGCATTGAAATATTACATCAAATCCCATTACCTTTAAATTATTACTTGAATTTACCTGTTCTTGGACTTATTTTACCCATTGGAATCTCCTTTTTTACTTTTTCGGCAATCAGTTATGTCTTTGACATTTATAGAGGAACAATTCAACCTGAAAAGAAATTTTATAAATATGCTCTCTTCGTTTCCTATTTCCCTCATCTATTAGCAGGACCAATTGTTCGGGCGGGCCAATTTCTCCCACAACTGAAAAATCGTGTTTCGTTGAGCCCAGACAATCTTAAAACCGGTGTGACAATCATGTTGTGGGGGTTTGTGAAGAAATTTGTTATTGCTGATAATTGCGCCCCTATTGTAAATGCAATTTTTGCCAACCCCACCAGTTTAAGTTCCCCCTACATCGTTATCGGAACCGTGCTTTTTGGAATTCAAATCTATTGCGACTTTTCCGGGTATATTGATATTGCACTGGGGATCGCAGAATTGATCGGACTTCATCTCCCGCAGAATTTTTTCCGACCTTACCTATCAAAAAGTCCCACTGAATTCTGGAGGCGTTGGAATATCACACTTTCCAGTTTTATCAGGGATTATGTCTATATTCCGTTGGGAGGGAATAGAAAAGGAAAAATTTGGACATATTTTAATTTGGAAATTTCCATGCTGTTATGCGGTTTATGGCACGGAGCTGCATGGAATTTCGTTATTTGGGGGGGTACCACGGAGTTCTGTTATCGTCCCATAAATTTGTTGCCAAACGAATGGGATCATTCCCAAAACTATTGCCATCATTGAACGAACATTCCCAGTCTTTTTTAAAGATTATCGTCACCCAATATTTTATTTTTCTTGGTTGGATCATGTTCAGGGTGGGAAATTTATCCGATATGATTTATTGTATAAATAAATATGTTCTGTTTGATTTTGATTTTTCAAAACACAGTACCCTGTCAACGTCGGTCTAATTTTCCCCAATCGTGTCGGAATATCATTCCCCACCCCACTTAAATCTATCGTCAACTTTCTGTCAAACATTTGGAAACCTCGTTCCTGTTAATTCTTCTCGATTCGTCCACAATTTATGGTTTTTTCGATCTTTCATACGATAACTTTCACCTCGAATGTTCACCGTGGTGCAATGGTGTAAAATCCGGTCAAGAAGTGCTGCAGCAACGATATGATCCTGGAAGATCTCTCCCCAATCAGCGAACGACTTATTCGAGGTGAAGATGGTTGATCCTCCCTCGTATCGCCGCGATATCAACTGGAAGAAACAATATGCCGCTTGTGCATCGAACGGCAGATACCCTATCTCGTCGATTATCAGAATTCCTGGCCGGGTCAGTTTCTTCAGATACCTGTCCAACTGATCGGTATGATACGCATCCTTCAGCCTATCGATCAGAACAGAGGCATTGACGAAGAGAACCGGAATTCCCTGCTCAATAGCGGCGACACCAAGACCAATGGCCAAATGCGTCTTTCCCACTCCCGGTGGTCCGAGAAACACCACGTTCTCGGAGTTATCCACAAATCTCAGGGTTGCAAGATCCCTGATCACGGTTCGGTCAACTGAAGGTTGAAACGCAAAATCAAACTCATCAATACGTTTCAGGAGAGGAAAACCGGCATTTTTGGTCCTTGTTCTGATCGTCGTTGACACTCTCCCTTTCCATTCCTGCTCAACCAAATCACCTATCGTTTCGAGAGGGCTCATGCTCTCCTTCATTGCACGTTCAAGTGTTGGTTCGAGGAGTGCATCTACCGTCATCAGTTTCATCGTTGTCAGGTGCTGATGCACCCGTTCAAGAAGGAGTGTCGTCATGAATTCCCCACCTCAATTAAAGCATCATAATCAGCAAGATTCCGTTCTACAACAGAACAAGGCTCAGTACCTGGCATCTTCACCCAATTCTTCTTCGGGTTCTGGCACGGTTCATCGAGAATCTTTTTTAAAAGGCCTGCGAAGTGTTCGTTCTTCTTTAAACGCTGGTTTTTCCCTTCAACCAGAGGGTGAAAACAGATCTCGATCTTATCAGCAAAGACAAACACTGTGTTGTTTCGGACAACCACATCTACATATCTCCGGGCATATCGCCAGGGAACGGAATAGAGATTCCTGTACAACGAGATGTAACAGTCATTTGAGACTTTACGCTGGTATGTCTTCTGGAAGATATACGACGGATATGAGGTGAATGGGCGGAGGTTTTCCTGAGGGAGCCGGTCAAATGGAATCTCATGGGTTGTCCCATGAACCTTTCTATTGACGACGTCCATCCACTCCCGTGCCTGAAGGTTGATATCTTCTACCGAGTTGAATTCTCTGCCGTACATGAAGTTGTCTTTGATATAGCCGATCGTTCGTTCAACTTTGCCTTTGGTTTTTGCCCGGTACAGTCGGCAGAGGCGCGAGGTGAAACCAAAGTGATCCCTGAGGTCAACGAATGCAGGATGAAATTCTGATGCTGTTGAAGGGTATTTCCGTTTCAGAACAACGCTCCCGAGGTTGTCGTAGAGGATAACCTTTGGTATCCCTCCGAAATACTCAAAGGCCCGCAGATGCCCCTCAAGAAACGCCTGGAGATCTTGTGATCGTGAGAACTCAACATATCTCATCCGGGAGTAGCCAAGTACCATCGAGAAGCCGTATACCTTCTTCTCAGAACCATCGGGGCGGGAGTAGAGGTACTCTAACCAGTCACACTGTATCATCTCTCCGGGTAAAGTTTCGTACCTGATCTCAGGCAAGGCTGGGATCCGCGGACGAATCTGGCGGAGATAGTCGCCAAGGATTGTCGGCTTGCCGTCGTATCCTTGCTTCTGAATCTCCTCAAAAAAACGTACACGGCTTAGACGGGGATATTTTTCCAGTCTCTCCTTGATATGCGGCTTGTAGGGATCCAGCTTGCTTGGTTTGTTTCGTGTGTGGGATGTCTCTGGGGGGATGTCTTGAGAGAGATAATGTCGTACGGTCTTTCGATCAAATCCGGTCTCCCGGGATAGTTCGCTGATATTGACCCGTCCTGTGGTCTGTTCCTGTTCACGAGCGAGATCCTTGAACATAAAATAATCCTCTGTGTCTACCATTCGCCTTCATCCAAGTACTATCTGGTACCGGACTGGGGAATCTTATTCCGACCAAACT
>JAUSBW010000220.1 GCA_030651815.1 Methanoregula sp. | reverse complement strand
TGTTTCATGATAAAACACTGACGGCAGCGATCCTTGACAGAGTAACCCATCAGGCACTGATCCTGAATATGAATGGGAAGAGTTTCAGAAGGAACCGACTAGAACAATCTTTATAAAACCAGATATCTTTCTAATGGGTAAGGGGGGTCAAATTTAAAACGGCTTGGGGGGTCAATTTTAGAGCGGCGAATACATGAGTACACATTAACGTGCACAACGGGGTCCCGGGACGAAATCAGTTTTCGAGTTCGTAATCACTTTTCAACTCCTTAAAAAGCAATTCAATTTCCCATCTGAACCTGTATAAAGTGTAGATTTCTTCAGCGGAAAACTGGTCTGGAGAAAGATTTGTCATGTACGAGTGCCAGCGTGACTTTTCTTTATTCCAGAAACAAACCACGCGAACATTCAGCGAATCTTTTTTACATTTCCCACGATATTTTCTCCGCATAAAATCAATCCTGACCATCAGATCAATAAGATCCTGTTTAGGAGCCGAGTCCAAATAGTCCCAAAGTGTGCAGGGTTCCGGGAAGGGTATACAGCGATTGTTCAGAGGTGAAATTACAGACAACACAACTGGTTTGGCGTTCTTCTTCGTGCGAACGACGAATGAACCGCCAAAATCCACAATCTTCGCCAAATTCCGGTGCGCATAGTACCCTAAATCCATGAGGATCAGAGCATCTTTGATCCACGGACCGATCTTGAACGCCTTGATGTCATGCATTCTTTCGGGGACGATGGAAATCGTGTCGAGTCCATGTGCAACTGCGTTATAGAGTATAGAAATTTTCAAACCGCCCGAACCATTTCGCGTACGGGTAGCTTGATACAGCGCTGCAAGTTTGGCATGGATGCGGATGATTGTACTATCCAGAATAAAAATCGTCCGAAATGTCTGGTACCGGATATTTAATCGGGTTGAACATTGGGAAGCTATCCGATCAATACAAGAAAGGAGGATTAATTTAAGAAACTTAACCATGTCCTCGTCGATTCGATTCGAGATGCTTTGTTGGTGGATCTTATCCTCCTCATCCCGGCTATTGTCAATAGATTTATACTGACGATGAATCTCACTGACCGTTGGATGTTGGTGGGCACTCAAACCAAATATCAAGGTATACAAAAGGAGTGCTGGATGCAGTTTTCTCAATCTCTCAACAAATCCACATTCTCGTGCAAGGTCGAGAATTTTTTCCGGAGGGGGCAGAGCCCCTCTCAAAACCTGTGGGTTTTTTTTTGGCTGCCTTGTTTGTTTGGGCATGCTCGTTTCGTTTGCCCGCCGCATAGGCGCCGCTATTTAAACCCATCTATCCGTTTATTTTTATTTTAATGTCGGATTATTGCCATTCTAAAGTGCTTTATTGGACCAATATCCTTAAGCTGTGGGCAATGAGAGTTTATGTTATAACAAAATCGACAGTCTCAATCACAGTAGATTTTCCATATCTTTTTTGCGTGACAAATAGTTCTACAGATACTGAATGGGCTCCTGCAGCGAGTTTCCCCAGATTTATGCGATGAATGCCAGCAGAATCAAACGTTTCATAAAAAGTATTGTCAATATAAACTGAACAAAACACACTTCTATACTGATTATTCAATTTTGGGGTTATGACAATATTGGTATCATTTCTTTTTAAGTTCCCTTCAACGACAATATCAATTTTTGGAATGATACGACATCTCCGCCAATCAATAATAAAAATGCCTCCAAGTAAGAGTAATACAACTAAAGGCAATACATACAAAAAATTATTCGGTACGTTTGGTTGTATGTCTAACCAATTGGGGATGCCATCCTCATCGACATCCTCCGCCAGGTTGCCAGATCTTTTCGCTGATTCATAAGCAGCAACATACTCATTCCTGTCAAGTTGTTGTCTGGATTGGTCCAACAATGCTCTGGCCGTATCAGGATTATACCTCGCATTTTCCTCAATTTTTTTTTCTGAAAGGATTATTTGCGATTTCGCCGAAGGTATGAGTTCAATAAGTGCCGTTTGTCCTTCAAACTTTAGATCAACTTCACGTACTACATCGTCAAACGCTGTTGACTTGATCTCAACTTTATGTTTTCCTTGGGGGATTTTTACAAGATAGGGGGTTTCGCCAACGTATGATCCATCAAGATATACACTTGCCTTGACAGGAGTTGAATCAATATTCAAAATACCATCTTGTGGTCGTAATGTTGCGTTAATCTCAGAACTTTTTTCACAAGAAACCATAACAGCGGTCTGGTAATCGTCAAAACCGTATTTACTGATTTTAACATTGTGGCTTCCAGGAACGACATTCTTTATTTCGGTATTACTTTTTCCAGAGAGATTACCATCGATAAAAATATCTGCATTTGAGGGAAGCGAAGAGACATATATCGAACTGAATTCTGGTAAAGCAACAAAATCATGTTGTATCGCCTCTATATCTTTGAGACTCCCTTTTGCTTGCAGAAAAAAGGTCGTGTCGTATGGATAGTAACCAGCAAGAGAAAGATTGATTGAATAGGTTTGTCCCGCATTTAAGATTAGAGACTGATCCGTTTTCCCTCGGAAAAGACCGTTAATATAGATATCTGCTCCTTTGGGATTTGTAATGATCCTGATTGAATTTTCCTTTTTTTCGAATTTATAAGTAAGATAGGTAGTTCCTTCGGAAGAAACATCAACATATTTTTCAAAATCGTAATATCCGGAAAGAGTGAGTTTAACGATATGTATTCCCTCAGGTAGGTTGCTAATTACTCCGTTGGATTTGATATCTAAAAGTTTGCCATTCAGATAGATACTTGCCCTTGGTGGAACAGTATTTATTGAAATTGTGTTAGATTGTCCGGAACTGATTTTTGATTCACCAGCAGATTG
The DNA here is from genome assembly GCA_030651815.1 of Methanoregula sp. Lineage (GTDB taxonomy): Archaea > Halobacteriota > Methanomicrobia > Methanomicrobiales > Methanospirillaceae > Methanoregula. Next base: position 1,440 of record JAUSBW010000220.1, on the reverse strand, counting down.
CACAGGAAGGATAATGAAAGAGCCGAAGATTGAAAACAGAATAAGAATTAATAAAAAATTTCGAATTAATACTAATTTCATCGATGTAATCCTGCTCCTTTCATAAAAATATTTTTTTATTTAGGAGTATAGTTGCGAAATCACAAATAAATCAATCGATTTGTTTTTTTATTTTTCGTTACAATATCAATTCCCCTTCCTTTATCCGGTCATTCGCCAAACTCGCCGAGATCAACGAATCGTTAAAAATCAGCAACTCCTCGTAAACTCGCTGATCATTGATCACAAAACCCGATTGGGGAGCTCCCTCGATATCATCCATAGGATAATTACAGTTTATCACCGTTGACGCAAACGTGCGTTTTGAATCCATGAAGGAGAACAACGTAGAATAGTGCCGGATGTCTCGTTGTGATTTGGCATAAATTTCATGGATAATTTTATCGATGGTAACATCCGTATCCCCGGTATACCCGTTCCGCATCAGTCGCACCTGGTCACGGGATTTTTGGACAAACTGCCGTTTCCCGGATTCTGATTGTGGGAGTTGATCAATCTGGATTCCCACACCGGATGATCCCGGTTCAATGTTTGCAATCTTATTATTCAAAACTGCGATGATGTGAATGAGAAACTGCTTGTTTAACAATAAAACCGTGAAATAATCAAATTTTAATTATTCTTTTTTAAACCACCGTTTGTCTGTGTCAATTTCCTGTATTTCATTAAGGCTAACTTTTCCATATCTTTTCTGGATTATCGATAACTCAACTCGTACTTCATGGAATCCTGTTTTCAATTGTCCCAATTCAATAATATAGTCTCCAGGAGCATCAAAAACTTCTATACTATTATCATCTAGCAATATACTGCATGACATGGATTTGATCTTTCTATCAAAGTGAACGAACACATGCAATTTGAATTTTCGTTTTTCAAAGGGATCTTCAACGATATTTATTTTTAATTGAGGATTTACCTTGCAGAAATGCTTGTCAATCAGAACCACAATTCCAATAATTAGAATAATAATAAGCGAAATTTTGTAGATGATATCATTCGCGAGGTTTGGAAATATATCCCATTCATTTGCGATACCATCACCATCAACATCTTTTGCCCATTTTGTGGCATTTAGAGCGGATTCATAAGCAGGAACATAATCTTTATTCGAAAAGGAATTTTTCGCTTTTATCAGTTCATATTCCGCGTCAACTGGTTTGAACCGGCGATTAAGATCTATCAATTTTTCCGCTTCAGGAATTAAAAGTTCTGCTGAGGGAGTAAGTGTGATATTTATTTCTTCCTTTTCAAGATTGAAATCGATCGATTTTTCATAACCTTCAAATGCGAAAGGTGCTTGAATTTTAAATTTATGGATCCCTGCAAGGATTTCTGTATTCATCGGTGTTTTTCCGATAAAGGCATCGTCAATATAAA
>JAUSBW010000218.1 GCA_030651815.1 Methanoregula sp. | reverse complement strand
AAATTATGAAGAAATTAGAATCGGCACTTACCATTATTAATGATATGAGGATCAAAGATTTGAATGGTTACCAGTATAAATTCATACTTCTCTAATTTAAGTTGCCGCTAAAATTAAAAATACCGAAACTCATGTATAATTGAAAAAAGATCTGCCGAATGTCGGGTACAAGATAGAGAAACGGAATCAACACGGTTTTGGGGAGATGATACATGAGGACGTTATTGTCCCAAAAGACAGAAAAACCGGATTGCTTTTACCGTGATGACTTTCGCGTAGGTTGCGAAACTCTCAACAACAAGGGACGGATTTCTCGAGAGAGTTTTTCATTGTTTTTCCTATTCCGCACGTCGGGGGATATCGCCAGCAAGTGCTCACGAAATCTCCCTCGTCGTGTCATTCACTCTCTTCAAGAACAGTCCCAGAGTCAGGCACAATATCTTTCGTTATCAGGAGAAGAATTGATCCCGTAGAAGACAACAGGTGTATCGGGGAAGAGCTCATCCCGGTATTTCAGGAGAAAATTTAACGCGTCATTATCACTACAAAGGATCACGTCGAAATGCGTGCCGTTGTATTTGTTTTTGTAGAGCGTGTAAAGGTTCCGGATATGCACTTCGTTAAAGGTGCGCTTGGTATCCATGTATTCGATATGTAACTCATAATCCAGACCGCTTCGGGCCAGGATCTCCTGCGTCCCGCTGAGTTCCGTATCCGCCCACGGCATCCCCTGATTATATGAAACGAGAATGAGTACCTGTTTTTTTGTGTCATTTTGTGCAGAAACCGGCGTAATGCAGATCGCACAGATGATAAAAAATACAATCAGCCATGCGGGAATTTTCATAAATGATTTGATTCGGGTATTGCAATATATATGTTTCTTAAAATCCTCTCGCACCGGGAAAAATGTCTTATGAAATAAACCGGATATCACCCTGCGAAAAACCGCACAGAGACGCGACTGGCGGGGCGATCCCAAAAGCCTGCGATGGACTGGACGGCCGGGCGGGAACAAACGGGGGGCGGGTAATGGCACGAGAGAGTACTTCCGGTCACCCAAACCCCCGGCACATAAAAACAGCTGTTGGCACAGGAATACAGTGAGATAAACAATTTCGAAAGGGATATACTGTATCGCAGATATGGATGTATCATGGCAGACGGGATACGGGTCCTCAGCGTAGATGATGAACCTGCCCTGCTTGAGGTGGGAAAACTGTTTCTTGAGCGGTATGGGGAATTCCTGGTTGACACCGTTATATCGGCCCCTCAAGCACTCAATATCCTCAATAAAAAAAATTATGATGCCATCGTCTCTGACTACCAGATGCCGGAAATGGATGGCATCGAATTATTAAAGAGAGTCAGACTCACCGATAAAACCATCCCGTTTATCATTTTCACCGGGCGAGGTCGGGAAGAGGTCGTAATTGAAGCCCTGAACAACGGGGCGGATTTTTATCTCCAGAAGGGGGGTGACCCGAAGACACTCTATACAGAACTAAGTCATGTCATCCGGCAGTCTGTCCAGATGAAGCGGACCCTCATGACCCTCGCCGAGCAGGAACAGCGCTACCATGACCTCCAGAATGCAAATGACCTTATCCAGAGTGTTGCACCGGATGGTCATTTTCTGTTTGTCAACAAAAAATGGTTAGACACCCTTGGTTACCAGGAGCATGAGATCCCTCCCCTTATCATATTCGATGTTATCCACGAGGACAGTCTCAAACACTGCATGGAGACATTCCAGCGGGTGATATCCGGTGAGACCGTAGGAATCATCGATGCGGTATTCAGGACCCGCAACGGGATGAAGGTGTATGTAGAGGGTATGGCAAGCTGCAGGATAGTGGAGGGGCAGCCGCAGTATACCCGGGGAATATTTACGGATGTTACCGATCGCAAAAAGGCGGATGCCGCTTTAAAAGAGAGCGAAGAGAGGTACCGGAACGTAGTTGAGGACCAGACAGAATTTATCTCCAGGTTCCGGCCGGACGGGACATACGTCTTTGTAAACGATGCGTATTGCCGGTATTTCAACAAAACGCGGGAAGAGATTATCGGGAAGCGGCATATACCAAAAATCACTGAGGAGGACCGGGCCGGTGTAACACGGCATCTGGCCTCACTGACACGGGAACATCCGGTTGCTACGGAATCGAACCGTGTTATTATGGAGGACGGCCGGATCCGGTGGCAGCAGAGGAGCAACCGGGCCATCTTCGATGATGACGGCCATGTGCTGGAATACCAGTCTGTCGGGCGTGATATAACCGATCTCAAAGAAGCAGAGTATGAACTGCTCCGGAAGAACGAGGAGATCAATGCCGCTTTTGAAGAGATCACCGCAACTGAAGAAGAGCTCCGGCAGAATTATGATCAGCTCAGTGAAAAAGAGCAGGAACTACGTGCCAGTGAAGAACAATACCGGGCTCTGTATAATGATAACCCTATTATGCTATTCACGCTGGATTCCGAGGTGAAAGTCATCTCGGTTAACCACGCCGGGGCAAGCCAGCTGGGATACACGGCCTGTGAACTTGAAGGCCAGTCAGTATTGAAAGTCTTTTACGCTGATGACCACCGTGCAGTAACCGAACATCTGCAGATCTGCCTTAAATCTCCCGGAGAGGGGTTCCACTGGCAGTTCCGTAAAGTCCGTAAAGACGGAAGCCTGATCTGGGTTGACGAACATGCCCGGGCGATAGTGAATTCTGCGGGGGATCTCATTGTCCTTGTCGTCTGCCAGGATGTCACCGAGCGCAGGAAGACAGAAGACGCGTTACGGCAGGCAAATAAAAAGCTCAATATCCTCTCAAGCATTTCCCGCCATGATGTCAACAACCAGCTTCTGGCACTGAACGGGTTTGTCAAATTATTACACAGAAAAATTCCCGATCCTGCCTTTGAAGACTATTTCAACCGTATAACGAAGGCAAGCAGTCGGATCAATGACATGATCCAGTTCACCAAAGAATACGAGAAGATCGGTATACGGGTCCCTGCGTGGCAGGATATCCATGCCATTGTGGATCGTGCGGGAAAGGTCGCCGTGCTCGGACAGGTCACGCTCAAAAACGACCTTCCTGCTGACACTGAAGTGTTGGCCGATCCCCTGATTGTCAAGGTTTTTTTCAACATGATAGACAATGCGGTCCGACATGGGGGAAGGATCACGACAATACGATTCTCTGTTGAGGTACGCAACGGGGACCGGATCATTGTATGCGAAGACGATGGTGACGGTGTAGTCAATGATGAGAAAGAGATGATATTCGATCGGGGGTTTGGGAAGAATACCGGTTTTGGATTGACCATTTCCCGGGAGATTCTCGATATTACCGGTATCACGATCAATGAGACCGGGAAGCCGGGATTGGGAGCACGGTTCGAGATCATAGTACCGGAAGGGCAGTACAGGTCCGCACCCCATTAACATCCCTCCCATCTGCTAAAAGTAACATCGATAACCGCCGCTGCGCGGGCCGGAATCCGGATTAAAAAAAATTAAGAAATTTACCGGTCGGAAAACTTCTCGACCACACGAACATTATCGCCGCGGACAGTGATCGGGATCGGGACAACACTCTCGTAGAGCTCGACAGTGATCTCTTCCTTGGCGGCATCAACCCGCTTGACAACTGCCTTCTCGCCTTTGAACGGTCCGGCAATCAGTTCGACAATCGTGCCTTCTTCGATCCCGGCGACAACCGGCTTGGGAATCAGGAAATGACCAACTTCTGCAAGGCTTGTCTCGCCGGAGATTACCTTGCGCGCGTGGGGAATCAGCTCCACGAGCTGCTCGATACGGTTCATCTTCTCCGGTGTTTCTACGAGCACGTACCCTTTTAGTTCATTGGGCACAATGATCGCAGTTACCTTGACATCAGTCGCCTTGGTGTCGATAGATTTCAAGATATTATCCGCTACCGTCCGCTCCTGTTTGGAGGTGGTCTTTATCGCAAAGATCCGGTTGACAAAGACTTCCGGGGCTGCGGGAACCAGTGGCGCTGCGGGGGGAGCCTGGGGAGTCATAGCCATCAGGATCAGAATCCCAGCAGTTTCTGGTGTTCGAAGAGTACGTAGATGATAAACCCGATCAGCCCGATGAGGAGCACACCTGCGGCAGCGACCGTTGCAATCTTTCCAAATTCTTCCCGTGTTGGTGTGCGCGCGAGTTTTAAGACCCGCATGTACTTGCGGAACAATTCCTCATGTAACACGTCTGTTTTGAAATCAGGTTTTGATATTTCCATATTGACTCACTTGAGAAAATCGATCTCAAACTGTTTCTGTACTTTGGGGGTTAGTTTCTCGTTCCGACCATATATTTGTGGCGACCGTACGCCCGTAACCACAAGCAGGGTCCGCATCTTGTTCTGCATGGCGGGGTCGATCTGCGCACCCCAGATGATCCGGGCGTTCGGGTCAACCCGGTTGTAGACTTCCTGCACCACACCTTCGGCTTCTTCCATGGTCATGTCCGGACCGCCAACCACATTGACAAGCGCAGCGGTGGCTCCGGATATATCTACGTCGAGAAGCGGGGAGCGGAGCGCTTTTTTCACAGAATCTGCCGCCTTGTCCTCGCTGTCACTCTCACCCATGCCGATCATAGCAACGCCGCCGCGTTCCATCACAGTGCGCACATCGGCAAAGTCGAGGTTGACAAGACCCGGCATGGTGATAAGCTCGGTGATGCCCTTGACCGCACGCATCAGGACTTCATCAGCTACCTTGAACGCTGCAGAGAGAGGGAGCTTGGGCACGACTTCGAGCAGCCGGTCATTGGGCACAACAATGACCGTGTCCGCTACCTCCCTGAGGCGCTCAAGGCCCGCTTCTGCATTCTCCATGCGGATGGCACCTTCCGCAGCGAACGGCAGGGTCACGACCGCAATCGTGAGAGCTCCTTCTTCCTTGGCGGCCTTTGCCACCACAGGAGCAACACCGGTCCCGGTACCGCCACCGAGACCGACCGTGATAAATACCATGTCACAACCCGAGACAACCGCCCGGATCTCCTGTTCGTTTTCAAGGGCTGCTTCCTCACCGATCTGCGGGATGGACCCGGCTCCAAGACCACGGGTCCGCTGCCTGCCGACGAGGATGCGCTGGTCGGCATGCGTGCGGATCAGGTGCTGGGCATCGGTGTTGATAGCGATCAGTTTCGCCCCGTGGATGCTCTCTTCCATCATGCGGGAGATCGTATTCGATCCGCCGCCTCCGCAACCAATCACAGCGATCTCGGTCTTGAGCTCGGCCAGAATCTGGTCAAGGTCTTCATTATTTTGCGAGGGAATGACGGTTTCGTCCCTCGCCTTGGTTAGTGCCTCTTCAACAATGGACCTCATGAAAACTTCTCCAACCCCGGGATGTGGATGCCGGTCTCACTGCGCAGAGACACCATTGCTGGTGTGATCACCCGTCCGTTGATCTCTATTGACTGGCCTGCTGCCAGTTTTTTGTAGGCTGGTCCGGGCGGTACCCCCATTTCGCGCGCTTTTTGGGGGTCGAACCTTACATTAGTAATGATCAGGTGATCTCTCTCTGTTGCAGTGATCTCTTTATTACGTATGATTTTTACGCACAATGTATTTAAATCATTTATTATTTGTGACGAATGTTCGTTATACGTGATAAAATCGGGAAGCAGGCGATTATCACGCGTGGAAAGGTGAACGACAGGTAATTTGTCGAGATCTTTTATCAGCCCCGGCTCGTCCGATTTGGCAGTTTCTGCAATTAAAACAGGATTTACCCGGATCAGGCTGAGTGCCCCCTCTCCCCGCAGTGCATGGATATAGCACCGGGCACCCGAAGACACCCCCTCTGCCATTGCCCGCACAGCCTGATACGTCTCCCATGAGAGATGCCCCATAGCAGAGATCTCGCTTTCCGAGAGCCGGGGGATGGCAAGCTGGTCCAGCATCACTGACAGACTATTAAAAACATCACGGTCAAGCGCTTTGCGATCGATATAGGCAGCAACCGCCCCGCTCTGTTCCTGCATCCTGCGGATCATCGCTGCGTCAAGCCTGGCAATCTCCCGGCTGTGAGCGATATGCCCGAACGCCCCGCGTGAGGTGAGGGCAATCTCAGTCTGGCGGGTTGCATAATGCGTTCCCCCGAATCCGATCAGCGGGACAGCGGTGATGGGAGCTGCATCCAGCACGGCCTCGGCAACAGCTCTGCCGGCAAGGGGATCGGTCCATTCCTTCCCAGTACTTCCGATCTCGACAAAAAACGAGGGGAGACGCAAAGCAGTGGGACCGTGGTGTGTCACTTCATAGGAGACCCGGTAGCCTTCAGGACAATGCTTTGCGAGCGCCCGCAGGGTTGCCTGCATCATTGCCGGGGCTGCAGGGGCGAGTGTCCGGGCGGAGCCCCCGAGCTCTGCAACACCGAAGTTACCGGTGACATGCACAGTGAGGACCGGCACCGGGTTGACGCTCGAATGCCGCGAGAGAAAGATCACCAGATCGGCATCGATCCTTTCATCCACACCTCCGGCATGGATCAGCCGTTCCTCTACCTCAAAAAATTCGTACGTCCGCCCCTGCTCCTGCCATCGCCCATCCGGAACGGCAGTCAGCAGCTGTTCGATATGGAGCCGGATGTTCACTCCCGCCTTGTCCTGCCGGGAGTTGACAAGTGCGACTTTCATTATCCATTAGTATTGCGATACCGGACGTTATACCTGTCCTCCGTATCCAGCCGGATGGCTGCATGGAGGATGGGTAAACACTTTTGAGCAGGTGTACAAATCATTGTTACTATGGATGCTGACAAAATTGCACAGGCTTTCAGCAGTGCCGGCATTGAGAAAAACATCACCTGTCTGGAGGCATTCTCGATTGCTGAGCGATACAATATTTCAAAAAAAGAGATCTGCGATTACTGCAACTCGCACGGAATCAGGATCCGCGGCTTCCAGCTGGGCTGCTTCAAATGAGTGGTTTTAAACAGTTATTCCGGTTGCCCGGGCAATAACAGCAGTCCACGTTTTTTAAGATTTCTCACGTTCAGCATCCGCAGATGAGACCATCTTCGGGTAATAATTGTTTACGTAATCCTTGACCATCCGCCGGGCACAGAACCGTGGTGCAATGCTTTTTATCGACTCCTTCATCATCTTCACCCAGCCATGGGGGATTGCATCGAGCGAGCTGCTGTAATAGAGTGGTATGACCTCCCGCTCAAGAATATCGTACAGCGCATCCGCATCCGCAGCATCCCGGTTCTCCTCGCCTTCTGCTGCACCAAATGCCCAGCCATTCCTGCCATTGTATCCTTCCAGCCACCAGCCGTCAAGGATACTCAGGTTCAGGACACCATTGATGCCTGCCTTCATACCGCTCGTCCCGCACGCTTCCATAGGGGGAAGAGGATTATTGAGCCAGACATCAACCCCATGCACCAGGTACTGGGCGGTCTGTTCGTTGTAATCTTCCACAATGGCGATCCTTCCTTCAAACTCCGGCTGCCGGGCGATCTGGTAAATTTTCTGGAGAATTCGTTTTCCCTCATCATCCGACTGGTGGGCCTTGCCGGCAAAGATGATCTGGACCGGCCTCCACCGGTTTGAGATGATCTTTTTAAGCCGGTCGAGATCATGGAAGATCAGGTCTGCCCGCTTGTAGGTGGCAAAACGCCGGGCAAAACCGATGGTGAGAACGGACGGGTTCAGGAAAGGGCCCTCGGTGACAAAGTTGGTTGTATCATCCAGTGCCTTTATCCACTTCACCCGCTTGCGTTCGCGGATCCGGTTGATGAGCTTGTTCTTGAGCTGGAGATGCAGATCCCAGAGATCCTTATCCGGGACCTCATCGACCAGGTTCCAGATCGTCTCGTCGTCAGGCTCCTGTTGCCAGTTGGGGGCCACGTAATAAAAATGGGAGTCCAGGAGATCTTCGATACGGGAGTTCATCCATGTCGGCAGGTGGACACCATTGGTGATCGCATCGATCGGGACCTGGTCTTCCGCAAGATCCTGCCAGAGCCCCCGCCACATCTGCCGGGTGACCTCCCCGTGTTTTTTTGAAACCGCATTATGATACCCGGACAGTCGCAGTGCAAGAACTGTCATGTTGAACCCGTTTTCGGGATGATCAGGATGCTTTCCCAAGGCGAGGAACTGGTCACGATCAATACCGAGCTCACTATAATACGTGCCAAAGTACTTGTCCATTAAGTCTGTTGAGAAGACATCATGGCCTGCTGCCACTGGGGTATGAGTGGTAAATACGGTCGTTCCCTGTACCTGCCGCACTGCCTCGTCAAACAGGATTCCGTGCTCCATGCGTTCACGGATCCGCTCCAGCAGGGCAAACGCCGGGTGTCCTTCATTGAGATGCACTGCCGAGTACTCGATCCCCAGCGTCCGGAGCACCATGCGGCCACCGATGCCGAGCACGATCTCCTGCCTGAGCCGCTCCTCGCGATCGCTCATGTAAAGACTTGAGGATATGCGCCTGCTCGCCTCGTCATTAAGCGGGATGTCGGTATCGAGCAGGTAGAGCGGGACTTTGCCCACATCCACCTTCCAGACGGCTACATAGATCGCAGGTTCAACATATGGCACCCGGATCACCAGATGATCCCCGTCCCAGTTCAGCACCCTTTTTACCGGTGTGGCTTCGCGGTCAAGGCACTCCTTTGAGCCGGTCTGCCAGCCATCCGACTGGATGTGCTGGTGAAGGTATCCCTCCGAGTACATGAATCCCACCGCTACGAGCGGCACACCCATATCACTGCATTCCTTGAGATGGTCCCCGGCAAGGAAGCCAAGCCCCCCGGCATAGAAAGGAAGTGAGTGGTGCAGCCCGTACTCCGCGGAAAAATAGGCGATGGTCAGGGCCTCCTTCCCGGGATACTGTTCTTTAAACCAGCCGGACCTTGAATTCAGGTACCGCCGGAACCGGTTCATTATGATATCGTACCTGCGGAGGTACTCTGCATTGTGCTCAGCAGCCTCTAATAACTCGGCCGGGAGGTCCCGCAGCATCCGGACCGGGTTGTGGATGCTCGCTTTCCAGGCTTCCTGGTTTAACTGCTTAAAAAGGATCCGTACCTCCGGGTGCCAGCTCCACCAGAGGTTGTATGCAAGATCGAGAAGCCCTGACATCCGGAATGGGATGTGGGTATACTGGTTGCGTATCGTTTTCACTTAATTGTCTGCCTTAGAAACATGGGAAGATAAATATTGTGGAGTTACCTGCCAGAGAATTTATACCGTGAAACATCTGGGTGATCGGGGGAGATCCGGCACGTCAGGTCTTAGCCCATCCCACCATTCCGGTTGATCACCATCAGCCGGAGCTCGCTCATCTCTTCAATCGCGTACCGTGGCCCTTCCCGGCCGAGCCCCGAGCCCTTCGCCCCTCCATAAGGCATCTGGTCAACCCGGAAGGTCGGGATATCATTGACGATCACACCGCCGACATCCATCTCTGCATAGGCCTGCATTGCCCGGTTGATGTTCTGCGTGAATATCCCTGCCTGTAATCCATATTCGCCAGCGTTTGCGATCCGGAGTGCTTCAGGGAAGTCATCGTAGGAGATTAGAGATATGACCGGTGCAAACACTTCCTCTTTGTTCACCCTCATCGCGGGGGTGGTATCTACCAGTATGGCAGGTGCAAACATCGTCCCTTCAAGTGTGCCACCGGTCAGGAACCGGGCGCCCTGCTTAACCGCTTCCTGCACTTTCCGGTACGCATCCTCTGCCTTGATCCGGTCGATCATCGGCCCGACATCCGTGGCCGGGTCCCGTGGGTCTCCCACGTTGAGCGCTTTTACCGCTGAAAGGATCTTTTCTACTGCCCGATCGTAGATCGGGCGATGGATGAGCACCCGCTGCACAGAGATGCAGACCTGCCCGGCGTTGATGAACCCGCCGGTGGCAATCCGCTGTGCGGCATAGTCGATGTTTGCATCCTCGTGCACAATCACCGCTGCATTCCCGCCGAGTTCAAGCCCGACTTTTTTCCTGCCTGCAATTTCTCTCAGGTGCCAGCCGACCGTGCAACTCCCGGTAAACGAGAGATACGCCACCCGGGGATCCCGGGCCAGCTGTTCTGCACGCGCACCTGCGCAGGGCACCACGCTGATAGCTGTTGGTGGCATACCTGCTGCGAGCGCCATCTCACCCAGCAGCAGGCTGGAGACAGGAGTGGATGACGCTGGTTTGAGGATGATGGAGTTGCCCGCTGCGATCGCAGGCGCCAGTTTGTGGCACGCGAGGTTGAGCGGGAAGTTGAACGGCACGATACCCACAACCGGACCGAGCGGGAAACGCTGGAGGAATCCGGTGCGGCCTGCGGTGTCATTGCTCCAGTCCAGCGGGATGATCTCGCCATAGATACGTTTGGCTTCCTCTGCAGATATCCTGACGGTAAGTTCCCCCCGGGCAACCTCGCTGATGGCAAACTTCCGGGTTTTGCCGCCTTCCATCACCAGCACATCAGCAAGTTCGTCCCCTCTCCGGTGGATCTCATCGGCAAGCCTTGTGAGGATCTGTGCCCGGGTTCCGGACGAGAGTTTCTTTGTTGTCTCAAAGCCCTGCACAGCATCAGTGACTGCCGCTTTGAGATCCAACGTGCTCGCCTGGCAGACCTGCGCGTACACTTCACCCGTATAGGGGAACCGCACGCTGACGATCTCTTCGGTCTGCTTTTTCACTCCACCAAGGATTATTGGGTACGTCTCCATTGTGCATCACTCCTGTGACCGTTGTGCATCCTTGTACTTGCACATTTTCTTTGTACAGGATTAAGCGACATCCATAAAGAGCTCTCGGAAAGCTGCTGTAGTAATGCACGATAATTACTTTGTGCAGGGAAGCCAACATTCCTTCACGCACGCAAATCTTCGCGTCCGATAACAATACACGAGGGGTTATGTGAAGGAAGTCGCTGCAAACTTCAATGCAAAAGGTTTAGAAAATTCGGTGCAGGAACACTGGCGCACCAACGATACATACGCAACCGTAAAACAGCACCGCAGTAGTGGCAAACCGTTCTTCTTTGTCGACGGTCCTCCCTATACTACGGGCACCATTCATCTTGGCACAGCGTGGAACAAGATCTTAAAAGACAGCATCCTGCGCTACCACCGGATGAACGGCCGCCACGTGATCGACCGTGCAGGTTACGATATGCACGGCCTGCCAATAGAAGTCAAAGTCGAGCAGGCGCTCGGTTTCAAATCCAAAAAAGATATCGAGAAGTACGGTATCAAAAAGTTCATCGGGCAGTGCCGGGAGTTTGCAATCAGGAACAAGCTCCTGATGGATGATCAGTTCATCAATCTCGGGGTCTGGCTCGATTTCCCCGGCGCATACAAGACCGTCATGCCCGAATACATTGAAGCTGCATGGTGGACACTCGCACGGGCAGAGGAAAAGGGCATGCTCGAACGCGGGCACCGTGTTGTGAACTGGTGTCCACGGTGCGAGACGGCGATTGCAGATGCTGAAGTGGAATACGCAGACGAGAACGACCCTTCAGTTTTCGTCAAGTTCCCCCTCAAAGGCAGGGCCAACGAGTTCCTTGTGATCTGGACGACAACGCCTTGGACGCTGCCGGCCAATGTTGCAGTTGCGGTGGCAAAGGATTTCGAGTATGCAAAAGTGCTCGCAATAAAAGACGACAAGGAGACGCTACTCTGGATTGCCGAACCGCTCGTGAAAGCGGTGCTCAGGAAGGGCCGCTGCAAGGATTATGCCATTCTGGAGACAAAGAAGGGTGCCGATCTCGTAGGATGGGTGTATGAATCACCACTCGCGTCCTGCGTGCCGCTCCAGCGTGAGATCGCTCACAAAGTCCTTGCAGCAGATTTTGTTGCCCTCGAAAACACCGGCATGGTGCACATCGCGCCAGGGCATGGCTGGGACGACTTCGTGCTCGGTACTAAAGAAGGGCTTCCCATCGTCTGCCCTGTGGATGGTGCCGGGAAATTCAAGGAAGAGGCCGGGTGCTTTGCCGGCCAGTTCGTGCGGGATTCCAACGAGAACGTGCTGGTGGCGCTCGGCGATCACCTGTTTGCAAAGGAGACCGTCACCCACCGTTACGGCCACTGCTGGCGCTGCAAGACACCGATCATCTTCCGGGCCACCTCACAGTGGTTCTTAAAGATCTCCGAGATGCGGGACCTGATGCTAAAAGAAGTGGAAAAGGTCATCTGGTATCCCGAATGGGCAGGCAGTGCCCGCTTCTACGACTGGATCAAGGATGCCCGTGACTGGTGCATCTCGCGCCAGCGCTACTGGGGCATCCCGATCCCGGTCTGGGTCTGCCCGAAATGCGATGCGTACCGCGTGATCGGTACCATTGCAGAACTTGAAGAGCGCAGCGGTAAGCCACTTGCGGATCCCCACCGCCCCTACGTGGATGATATCACGATACCGTGTACATGCGGCGGCACGATGAAACGTGTCGAAGATATCTTTGATGTCTGGTTCGACTCGGCTGTGGCTTCGTGGGCTACGCTAGGGTTCCCGGGTAAGACAGCGGACTTTGAAAACCTCTGGCCTGCCGATTTCATCACCGAAGGTCAGGATCAGACCCGGGGCTGGTTCTACTCGCAGCTCGGGGCCAGCACGATTGCCTTTGGCAAAGCGCCTTACAAGAGCGTCTGCATGCACGGGTTTGCGCTCGATGCCGAGGGCAAGAAGATGTCAAAAAGCCTCGGCAATGTGGTGACACCCGAAGAAGTGATTGCAAAAGTGGGCGCAGATGTGCTCCGGCTCTACATCCTCTCCTCCTCCGCCCCGTGGGACGACCTCAAGTTCAACTGGGAGGGTGTCGGCACTATCAACCGTGCGGCCAACATCCTCTGGAACGTGTACCGCTTCCCGGTACCGTACATGATCCTCGACAAATTCGAGCCGGCAAACACGGGAGGTATCTGGGACGATGCATATATCCGGGCTCATCTTAAACAGATGCCTGACGAGGATCAGTTCATCATCTCACGGATCAACACGGTTGCCGCCACAGTCGATGCAGCGATTAAAGAGTGCCAGCTCCACCGGGCTACCCGGGAACTGATCAATTTCATCTTAGAAGATCTATCGCGCTGGTATGTCCAGCTCGTCCGCGAACGGATGTGGATCGAAGGCGAATCCGAGAGCAAGCACTTTGCCTACGAGACGATCTATTACGTGATGCGAAGACTCATCGGGCTGCTCGCCCCGGTCTGCCCGCATATCACTGAAGAGATCTATAGCAACCTGCGGTGCAAAAACGATCCTGCAAGCGTGCACCTGCTCGACTGGAACAAAGGCGAACCGGCACTCATGGACGGGAGCCTCGAACAGGCGGTCGGGATTGTCCGCTCGTTCGACGAGGCATGCGCCAATGCCCGTCAGACCGGAAAGCGTAAACTCCGCTGGCCGGTCTCAGAAGTGGTCGTGGTGACGGATTCCGAGCCGGTCCGGGACGCGATCGGGCGGCGTCTCAACGTGGTCTGCAAGGACCGGGCCAATGCAAAGACCGTCAGGGTTGTGATGGGGCGCTGGGAGCGGATCGGGTGGAAAGCAGAACCGATCATGAAGGCACTCGGCAGGGGGTTTGGCAAGAATTCCTTTGCCGTAAAAACGCTCATTGAAGGAGCTGATGGCAATCTGCTCAAGGCAGAGATCGGTGCCGGGCGGACCGTGAAACTCGGCGAGGGAGATGCAGTCTTCGATATCGGTGATGAGCATGTCACTTTCGCCGAGCAGCTTCCCCCCGAAGTGTTCTCAGCGCCGATGCCGGATGCCACAGTGTACGTGGACGTGCAGCTGACTCCTGAGCTGGAAGCAGAGGGCTATGCCCGCGAAGTGATCCGCAGGATCAACGAGATGCGCAAGCAGCTCGATCTCGCGGTAGAGGATTTCATCATTGCCGATGCAGCCGTTGCCGATGAACGGATCTGTGCCCTGATACAGGGCACATGGCGTGCGGGCATTATGGATGAGGTGCGGGCACGGGAACTTGCAATTCACAATACCGGTGCAGCGGCAAAAACGTATGATATGGTAAAAGACTGGGATGTCGAGGGCGTTGCGATGACGATCGGAATCGCGAAGGTCATCTGACGAGAATTCTATTTTTGAAATGGTGATGGGGTTTGACCCCCGAAACGATAAACCCCGCCGCCGCCGACGGGGCGCCCCCGCGGCGGGGGGTTCTTTAAGGACGACGTTAACGCTGTGGATTTTCTGGTTCCAACCCTCATGGATCGCGAACAGACTTTGTCTCTTTAAAGCAGGGCATCGTGTGCCGGAAGGTAGTGCGGGATACAGGAAATTCCCTTAGGCAATGGTAATCAGGGTGCCCGGCTTTTCAGCTGCATTGCAAAAGCGTTCCTTATTGCACGGCGTCGAGCAGCTATGTCTCATGTCTAATATGACTTCGCATCTGGTTCTGGCAACTAACTTTATTCATCATAGTAATTGATAGGGAAGCGTCCTACAAGTAACAATCATTAAGGAGGTAAAAAAAATGATAAGTTTTAAAAAAAATCGAGGGTCAGTTTTCTCCCTCGTATGCACCATAGCGTTGATCTGCATGGTGACTGCCGTGATAATTCCCGGTGTGAGTGCCTACACTTCAAACGTCAATCTTGGATCGGCTGGTAATTTTACGATTCTGGCAAAATCAGGAATCACAACCACGGGAACAACATCAATTGTTGGAAATATTGGCGTGAGTCCAATCGCTGCGACATCAATGACTGGATTTGGCCTCATCATGGATCCCTCAAATCAATTTTCGACATCGACCCTGGTTGTTGGAAGGATATATACAGCCGATTATACGGATCCCACTCCCGCTAAAATGTCTACAGCGGTAAGCGATATGGAAAGAGCGTATACTAATGCCACCGGACGAACTCCGGGTGTTACCGAACTGGGCACCGGAAATATTGGTGGACTGACCATCGCCCCGGGTGTCTACAAATGGGGTACTAGTGTGATAATACCAACCGATGTCACTCTCTCGGGCGGCCCGAATGATGTATGGATATTCCAGATAGCACAAACTCTCGATATCGCCTCGGGTAAGCAGGTTATCCTCAAGGGCGGTGCACAGGCAAAGAACATCTACTGGCAGGTTGCAGGTGCAACGACGCTGGGGACATACTCTGTGTTCAATGGAAATATTCTAGGTGCAACGAATATTGCATTAAAAACGGGCGCAACATTAAACGGCAGAGCCTTGGCACAGACCGCAGTTACCCTGGACGCGAATAAGGTGACTGTCCCCCGCGACCTGTAGATTTAATCAGCCAGATCAAACCAGGGTTCCCGCGTACCCCTGGTAAATGACGGAAGTGGAATAAACGCGGGGGTTAATGAGAGAGGTAATAATAAGAAAGAATTATTCCTCTCCTTTTTTTTGTCTATCTCCCTGCTTTTTTAAAAAATCGTTTTTAGGGAAGTTCCTGAACCAGCCCAAGCCTGAAATCTCCGGTATGACTGCCACCGGTCACAAATCCCCCCATACAATCACCCCTCTCACGGGCATCCCACTAATTTTCCCAAGAACTCCTTCCCATCGTCACTCGTAAACAGCGGAAGATCCGTATCCACCGTAACAGCACTCCGCTCGGCAACCACTGTTTCTTTCGTGATCGGGTTGAACCCTTCTTTCTCGGTGAGCTTCTTGTATACCAGCACGCCACGGCGTTGCCATGCCGGTGTCATGGCAAGATTGAAACCCCGCACATGCATCATCTCGTGGAGTGCTTTTGAGGGCAGGCCCTTAAGATGCTCAGCGGCTTTCTTTGCCGTCATCCCTTCTTCGATCAGCACCTGCTGGCAGTAGCCGTTGATATGGTTACGCCATGCCTCGTTCTGCCGGTTGGCAAGATATTCCATGGCAAAGGCCGGCGTTGCCGGGATCACCCGTGCATCAAACGAGAGCAGGGTCGTCCCCCCCAAAGCGAGAGTAAGAGCACTTGCAGCAAACGATGCCGATACGGAATCGATCTTCTCTACCCTCCCGCTGAACGGAAGTTGTGTGAAATACAGGCTGATCTCATCGGAGAACGTAAACGCAAAATCGGGATTCAGGCCGCTCTCCGATAACAGGGACGAGCAGACCGTGCACATCGAAGTATTAAAAAAATCATCGAACGGTTTTTCAAGACTGAGCGTTTCTGTCAGCCTGTGGAATGTCCGCCCGTCAAGCCGGACGAAAATCGGGGGAATTGTCGTAAGATTTGAAAATAGTTCCCGGTTTTCCATAAGGCGACCGTGCGGGATGAGATAAAATATGAGATGCGGATTCTCCCGCAGTTTTTTTCCTTTTGTTACTCTTCTCCGCTACCCGAGCCGGAGAATGCGCCCGGAAGGTGGCGGATCAGGACGATGTCATCAATAGCGCTGATGATGCGGTAAGGGATCTTGAGTCCCTTAAAGTTCTTGAGCTCGAAGAGCTGGTCGTTGACCTTGCCGACCACGATACCTTCCATCTTCTTGTTGTCCACATCGATGACAACGTCCTCGACTTCGCCGACAAACATACCCTTATCGGTGTAGATCTGGAGTCCGAACAAATCGGTAATCTGGCTTTCCATCGTTATCAGAGAGAGTATATACTTAAGAGTTAAAAAGATAATCCTTTCATATGAACGGATCTTTCAGGATTGGCCGCTTATTCGGGATTCCGATCCTGATCCATTACACGTTTTTAATAGTCATCCCGCTCTTTGCCTGGATCATCGGCAGCGAGATCCTGCTCACCGCAGGAGTGCTAAAAGATCTCTTTGCAGTCCCGATCGATACTTCCGTCATCACCAGCGGATATATGCCATGGATCCTGGGGGTCATTATCGCACTCGGGCTCTTTGCCGGGGTGCTCGTGCACGAGCTTGCCCATTCGGTGGTCGCGTTGCATAAAGGGATCGCGATCAACAATATCACCCTCATGATCTTTGGCGGCATCGCACAGATGGAGGAAGGGACGCCGGACCCCAAAGCTGAGCTCCCGATGGCGCTCGTGGGGCCGGTTGCCAGCCTTATCCTCGGGTTCATTTGCTGCGGGATCGTCTACGCTGCACCATTGGTGACTGCAAACCCGGGTATGCAGGGAGTTTGGATCTTTGTCTTTGGCTATCTTGGCATGCTCAATATCATCCTGTGCCTATTCAATCTCATACCGGCATTTCCCATGGATGGGGGCAGGGTGCTCCGGGCGTGGCTGGCAACGAGGATGCCACTCCACCGGGCCACAAAAATTGCCGCTGATATCGGCAAAGGTTTTGCGATTATCTTTGGCATCATAGGGCTCTTTACCTTCTCACCGTTCCTGATCCTGATTGCACTCTTCATCTATATCGGTGCGAATGCGGAGTCCACGGCAGTGAAGTACAGCCAGCTTTTGCAGAATGTGACCGTAGGCGACATGATGAGCACTCCGGTGACCACGGTCCCGCCAACCATGCCTATGAGCACGGTCATTGGCATGATGTATTCCAGCAAGCATCTCGGTTTTCCCGTAGTTGAGCGGGATACACTGGTCGGCATCGTCACCCTTGCGGATGTGAACCGCACGTCATCCATTGACCGTGAGGCCATGCAGGTCCGCGATATCATGACCCGGGATCCGATCACGCTCCCTCCTGAAGCGCCGGTGATCGATGCACTCCGGATCATGTCAGCACAGAATTTCGGCAGGATTCCGGTTGTGCAGGACGGAAAGATCCTTGGGATCGTGACCCGGACGGATATTTTGAAAGTGGCGGAGCTGAAGCAGATCTAAGAGCTGATGATCCGGTTTAGAATTTCATCAGCGAATCTATCACTGATCTCCCAGCCACCTTCCGGTACGCTTCAATCCCGGCAAACGGCCTTTTTGCCATCACCGCGGCCACTTTTTTCTTCCCCACGCCCGGGAGCCACTTGATTGCAGAAGCAGGAAGCGTGTTGACATCAACAGGCACCGGCAATGCGGTGATCGACCGCATCCCCCAGTCCACCACCACCGCATCTGTAACGGTGTTTCTCGGAAGGTGTAGCGGGACTCCGACAAGGATCGGGTACGATCCCAACTGGCGCCCGAACGAGAGAGCACCGGTAACTTCGATACGCACATCGCAGAGCACGGTGCCGACAGGAAAGACCCGCTGGAGCATCGGGAGATCGATCTTTGTCCGGACAAATTCCTTAAACGCCCTGAACCGCTGCTCGTGCTTGCCGAGCGTGTTGTTCGTGTACGCGGGTGTGCCCTCAAACGGCATCACCTGCCGGATATTTACGCGCCGGATCATAAGTCCCGCATCCCGGACCCGGACAAGGAACTGTTCGTTCAGAGCGTAAGTCTGCTCAGTCTCACCCGCAAGTCCGCAGACGAAATTGAGTCCCGGGAGCAGCTCGGGCACATTCTCCCGCCGCTTCCCGCCTTCTTCATTCACAATCTCAATCGCCCGGAACACCTCATCGGGCTGCGCCTTGAGATTGTTTGCCGCAATCACTGCCGGGTCAGCGGTTTCCATTCCGAACGCTGCAACATCCCCGGAGGTGTGGTGCCGGATGATCGCCCTGATCGCCTCACGGGCTGCATCTTCGTGCCGGGCAATAGTGGCCGGATTCGTATTATCGATATGCAGGGTTTTAAGATCCGGGGCTGCGTTCCGAATCGATGCGAACAGTTTTTCGATCAGGTCCGGCCGGGGTGCAGGGTACTCTCCGGCCCCGGCTCCGTAGGCAAGGATGTCCGGCTGCCGGCCAACCCGGAAGTGCCGGGCGCCGTGAGCATGAAGTGCAGCAACCTCCGCTGCGATTCCCGTAATGCTGCGGTACTTCGGCATGCCGTAGAACGGCTCGGTGCAGAATGAACAGCCGCCCGATGCACCATGGGAGCATCCACGGGCCGTTTCCAGCTCGCACATCACGTACGGATAATCCGGGTGCTGTTCAATGATCGCGCTGCCGGCAATACTCCACGGGTCGGTGCGGGTGTAATCGAGTACCCCTGCCGGTTCATTACCAGAGAGAAAATTGTCCAGCGCGATGGCCGGCTCTCCGGTCAACAACGCATCGAACCCGCTGATCACCTGCCGGATCGCCTTCTGCCCGCCTTCTGCCGCGTAGCCAAACCCGATTGGCCCGCCAACTAATTTCTTCGGGCCGCGTACCATATGACCGACCTGCTGGATCTCGGTAAGAGTTGCAGGAGTACCGCCAAGATATTTTCCGGGCACAGTGACACCAGCGATCATGACGAGCAGGTTCGCCCGGTTCAGCTCAACGGTCCGCATGGGATCGAGGCGAAGCTGGTCGATGGTCAGGTACTGCACCGTATAGCCATAGGCGATCAGTGCACCGGCCACAGTGCGTATGTATGGCGAGATGTACGGAGGCACGCCAAGACACGCGGGCTCGTCTACGTACCCATCAAGAATGACTGCCACGGGGCTCATACGTTGTGACCGATCAGGGCGAGCAGTTTTCTGGCCCAGATGAGTTTGCCGCGTTTCACAGGTTCGACATCCTTGTCATCGAGATCAAAGCCAATGAGCGTGATCTGCTCAGCGCCGAGTTCATCAGCAGCAAAGACCGCCCGGTCACCATCGGAAAAACCACCGAAATTGTGGACATGAGAAAGCGGGGTGCTCTGCGTTGTTGCGACCAGCGGGCCATTGAACCGGGGCACCCAGTGCTTCAGCAGTGCGATGTTATCGCCATGTGCATGCACGACCACGATAGTTCCCTCTTTGTTCAGCGCAAGGAGCCGGTCACTTGCACCGTCAAGATCGGTGAAGACCGCATCCGGGCGGATTCCATTCGCGTCAAGCACATCAGCCGCTGCATCGGCAGCGAATACCACGCCATGGATTTTATCCAGCTCGTCTTTGAGGCATGGTGCGTTGCCGCAGACCGTAACCGGATTGTCACAGGTCAGTGCTGCAAGAGAGAGAAGATTGTCGCGGGGGAGGAGCGAGGCGAGCAGCCGGGCTGCCTCTTCGTCCCCTGCACGGTCGAACCCGAAGTACGCCAGGATCTCGCAGTAGTGCGGTTCCCAGTCCTTAAATTCCATTCTTCCTGCCCTCGTTCTCAAGACCTACGAGGTTCTTGAACTTCTGGAGGATCGGATCGATCACGATATTTAAGAGATCTTCCTTGTTCTCCACCCTGCCGAAATAGTGGAGCGGGATCGCGGCAGCTGCCATATTCGGGTGTCCACCGGCATCGCCAATATCCCCGAACGCCTCGGCAAGTGCGTTGCCAATGTGCAGCCTTATGTCGCGGTTGCGGGCCGAGATCACGATCTCATTATCAGTGATCCCATAGACGAGCACCGTGTTCACGCCTTCGAGCGTGATGAGAATATCGGCAGCCTGCGGGAGGGCATCGCGGTTCATCACGTACCCCACGCAGGAGAAGAGATACCCACTCTGGATCCTGCGCTCCTGGATCGCTTTTCCGATCACATCGAGCGTCTCCTGCGACATGGAAGGCGACATGATCTTGTCGAGCAGGTCAGCATCGGTGAGCGGCAGCAGGAAGCCGGCGTAGTTGAGATCCTGCGGAGTTACGTTGCGCTTGAACTCTTTTGTATCCGTGCGGATCCCGTAGAGGAGTGCGGTTGCAACGCGTTTGTCGATCGGAACATCAAGTTCCTGTAAATACTGTGTGAGGATACTGGCTGTTGCCCCGACACCGGGCCGTATATCGACAAGCGTGCTCTGCGTTGCGATATGTTTACCGTCCTTGTGGTGGTCGATGACGATGTTGATCTTCGTCTGGGGGGGGATATCGTTGTTGGCACCTGGCCCCGAACAGTCCACGAGCGCAAGGAAGTTGCACTGCAGCATCGCCTCAGGGGTCAGGTGCTCCATCTTGATGTCGAGCAGGTTGACAAACGTGCGGTTCTCCTGGTGACCGATGTTGCCTTCGTAGAAGATCCGGGTGGTGAGGCTCTTTGGGTTGGCCCGTTTGGCAATCTCAGCGAGTGCCAGTGCCGATGAGATCGCATCGGGGTCCGGGTTCTTGTGGGTGATGATCCCTAATGTGCCCTCCCAGCCGGCGAGCAGGGTAAAGAGTCGTTGCGAGATCCGGCTGGAATGCTGCTTTTTGATCTGGAGGATCGCGGAGCGGGCGACTACTTCCTGCGGGTAGAGGACGAACCCGGCCCCGGCAGCGGTGAGCTTCTGGCCGTTAACCGGGTCAACCGAGCGGGCAACTACCTGCACAGAGGGATACCGCTTCTTGATGTTCAAAACTGCGGCGAGGTTTGCATCCCCGTCACCAGTCATCACAAACGCGATCTCGAAGCTGGGCAGGCCGACTAACATATCAGAAGAGGTGATGTCCCGCTGGTACGCATCGTATTTCTGGTCGCGCAGATGGCGCACGCGGGACTCGTCCTTGTCTACGACCATCACGCGCTCCTGCTCTTTTAACAGTTCTAAAATAATATTGTAGCCGTTCGTGCCGCACCCGAAAATGCAGTATTTTGTCGGTCCCGGCTGCTCAAACGGAGCTGGTTCAGGCATGTAACAGAAGATATACAATTCTAGCGTATTAAGGAATTCTTTATGGCGGTATCCAAAACCTTTATTCGGCATTATCGACCACATTATTAGGTCTAACAGGCTTGGGTCTGTAGCTTAGTTCGGCATAGCGGCGGACTCTTAATCCGCAGGTCAAGGGTTCAAATCCCTTCAGGCCCGTTTTCTTTTGTTTTGTGTTTTTTTGTAATTTTCTGTCACAGTTCAATCCTCCCGCAGCAGATATTTCCCGGACCATTTTCGGAAAGGGAACACATAACATCAAGCAGCATATAGTCTATTGGAATGGAACTATGACGAATATAAGTGAAAAGATACGGGATCATTTTGCAGTGTTTTTTCTCGTTATCGCCCTGCTTTGTGCGATCATTGATATCATCCTTTTCAGGACCGCCATACCCGAAGCAGTTCTTGCATACATTCTCCTGATCAATATCGGGTTCCAGGGTATCCTGGCCGGGATCATGCACTGGTATGGTCCAACGGCCGATAAAATTGCAGAGAAGATCGGGTGGATGCAAAAAAGCCCGTTCCAGAAAGAGGTTGCTGCCGCTGATGCTGCATTCGGAGTACTGGGTGTTCTTTCATTCTTCATCCGGGACAATTTCCTTGTCGCTACGGTCATCGGTGGATCAGTCATGCTCTTTTTCATGGGTATAGGACATGTGCTTGACATAAGGAAAAACAGGAACATCTCACCATATAATGCCGGCTCTGTCGTGTATTTTGACCTCCTGCTTCCTGTTGCCATGATTGTGCTGCTCGTGCTCTGGAAAACGGGATATTGATATTTTTTGTGCATCGGTTTTTACGGGCTCTTAATCCGCAGGTCTGGAGTTTAAATCCTGCCAACCATATTCTTCTGGTTTTTTGTTCCAATAGGAGATCTTTCGCAACTGTTATCATCCTTGTAGTGGTATCTTCCGATGATCCACTATGCAGCCCGGTAAGGTAATTTTACCTGTTATCATTGTCTTTATCGTAACCCTTTTTGCGATTTCTGCCGGCTGTACCGAAAATATATCGCAGCAGCCGTTATCCCCTGCCGTCACGCCCGCCCCTTCATCAGGCTGCGACTGCCCGGCACTCGTGTTTAAGGACACGGAGTTCGCATTCGAACTGAAACGGACACTTGCCGCCGCTTATGCAGGCGAAGCCGACATCGGAGAGTGCCTTGCCACCGCATCCCGGATTACAGATGGCGACTTTGAGAGCTGGTACAGCGAATGGAAAAAGACCGCCGATCATTTCCGGGCTGAGGGGGGTAAGAGCCTTGCTGCGGGGCATAATGTCACAGCACGCGAGGCTTATTACCGGTCCGCAACCTACTACCGCACCGCTGAGTTCTTCCTGCACGGTAACCCCGCCGATCCCCGCATCGTGGAGACGTGGGGGAAGAGCCGGGACACATTCCGTAATGCAATCGCGCTGGACACCGTCCCGTACGAGATCGTTGCCATCCCGTACGAGAACACCACGCTGCCCGGCTATTTCTACAAAGTCGACAACTCCGGAAAAGCCCGGCCGCTTCTTATCGTACAGACCGGATTTGACGGCTGCCAGGAGGAACTCCACCCGTACGCTATGGAGGGGATAAAACGTGGATATAACGTCCTGACCTTCGAGGGGCCGGGGCAGGGTGAAGTGATCCGGGTACAGCACCTACCGTTCCGGGCCGACTGGGAGAACGTAATAACACCAGTCGTCGATTATGCAGTGAGCCAACCTGATGTAGACAGGAACCGGATCGCGCTCTGGGGTATCTCGCTGGGCGGCTACCTTGCGCCGCGGGGAGCCGCGTACGAGCCCCGGATCAAGGCCCTGGTCGCGGACGCAGGTATGTACGACATCGGCGCCGAACTCCTAAGCGGTATGCGGAAGGGAGGGGGATCATCTGCCAACATGACCCGTGAGGAACTCAAGGCATACCTGCTGACCGATCCGAAGGAGTTCAACGATGAGATGGCGCAGGCTATGGCCAAAGATACCGGCACCCGCTGGCTGTACGAGCACGGTATGTTTGTCTTTAACGCGAGCTCCCCGGCATACTTCTGGGCAAAATGGATGGATATGACGATGGAAGGATCCGCAGAGAAGATACGGTGCCCCACACTGGTCACTGCCGGTACAACCGATCACTTCGATCCGGGCGCTGTGCAGGCAAAGCTGCTCTTCGACCACCTCACCTGTGATAAGGAACTGATGGTCTACTCCGATGAATTCGGTGCCGGCTCCCACTGCCAGCTCGGGGCGTTTGCGCAGTCGTTTGCCGGAAAGTTCGACTGGCTGGACGGGAAGATGGGATAACCCGGTGATTTTTCCGGCCCGTGGTGTATTTCCGGACGCGGGTGATCCGACAGCAGGGTATATCACCCCCCCAGCGAAAAGAATCCTAAATGGAGGTCAGTAATTTTATGGAATTCAAAGGGAGTGAAACTGAAAAAAATCTGCTCGCCGCATTTGCCGGTGAGTCACAGGCACGGAACCGCTACACCTTCTTTGCAAGCGCAGCAAAAAAGGAAGGGTACGAACAGATCGCGAGCCTCTTCTTACAAACTGCTGAAGAGGAGAAAGAGCATGCAAAACTCTTCTTCAAACTGCTCAAAGGTGGCGAGGTGGAGATTACTGCAGCATACCCGGCAGGCATGATCGGAAAGACAAAAGAAAACCTTGCCGCCGCCGCAGCGGGCGAGAATATGGAATGGGGCACGCTCTATCCGGGTTTTGCAGCGACTGCGGTGAGGGAGGGATTCAAAGAGATTGCTCACCTCTTCACGATGGTAGCAAAAGTGGAGGCTCACCATGAACAGCGGTATGCAAAACTGCATACAAACATGGAGAAAGGAACGGTCTTTAAGGCAGAGACTCCCACGAAATGGTACTGCCGGAACTGCGGGTTCGTCCAGAACGGGAAAACCGCACCGGCGAAATGCCCGGTCTGCGATCATCCGCAGGCGTATTTCGAGATTGCGGCGGATAATTATTAACTTTTTTTTCAGGTAATTCCCATTAACGACCCCCTCCCGAAATCATCAATAATTATGGGTATTTCACCAACCGCCACATGAGCAGCCATACTATGAATCACGTATAAAATATTGGATAGTGTTTCCTGACATTTCCTTTGGACTTATTTTAATAAAATATGTTCAAAACGTGAATAACTAATGACAGGAATAGAGGAATTGCTTTCTCCTATCCTCGTCCACAAATTCCACCGTCTAAACGGATCCCGCAATTGCTAATCCAACCAGAAACCCCAAAATGGTGCCGCCATTCAATGGCGGGAGTCCGGCCTGGGGTTTTCCGGACATGACAAAATACAAAAGCACGCAAAGACCGGTCAGCGATCCGATGATCGCACCGAGCGCGGGGATATTAATGATCCCGCCAAGTTTCACTCCTTGACAAAAGAAATTGGCCGAAACTACCAGTATGGAGGGCATGATCAGGTCGCCCATACCGATAATGAATGCAGCCCGCTCCCCGCCATCGCCCAGTTTTCCGATACCATCCTTGATGAACGAGTAGTCACGCCGCTTGGGGATGACAAAGAGGATCGGCGTCTTGAGATCGATGACTCCTTCAGCGAGCGTGATCATGTGTTTTGTCTTGTAGACCGAGATCGCATCGTATACTGCCAGCAGAAGGAGCAGGATGACGACCGGCCAATAATGCAATGAAATCCCGAAGATCGCAGCTACCCCGGCACCTATCAGTATGCCGAGCGCATCGATCACGTACCATTCAGGGAATTTATACAGGAGTGCAGTTGCAAGTATCGACAGTACCAGCACAGCGATGTTGGCAATGTCAGAAGCTCCCATTGCCGCGTAGATGAGGGCTGCAAAGATATACACAAATGTAAAAAAGAGCGATAGCCCGATGACTGCTGCGATAACTTTTTTCATATCGTATTTGATCAGGACGAGCAAAAAACCGGTAAAGACCAGCAGGATCACAATAAAGATGACCGGGTTTTCAAGAGAGGTGGGATCTTCAAATGCAACGATTCCGGACGCCCGCACGGGCAGGGAAATCAGGATTGCCCCTATCTCCACAGCGAGGAGCAGGATCGGCATTGCAAGAAGGGGGATGAGATTTTTTATTTCCATGCGGGTGCTCCGTAAATTTTCGTTAGATTAATTACTGAGCTCTCATCACCTAAAAGCATGGATATACGCACTTACTCTGTCGATATCCTGCTAACTGTCGTCATGGCCATCTCCACCCTCGTTCTCATTCTCCGGTTCTGGCAGGTTCTCCTCATTGCGGTTGCCGCATACCTCATGCTGCTCTCGCTGGGCGGATTGTTTATTTCCATGCAGATCAAGGTGCGCAATCACGAGAACAGCGTGATCACCTGCGAATGGATGCTCCGCATCAATCTCAAAGAGCACTCATACCGCATGGTGGAAAATACGACAGAACGATCTCGCATCTCAATGAACTCAATGCCGAATATGCTAAACGTGCATACAAATAACGTATGTACCAGAAGGTGAACTGGCATTGGGCGTTGCACTACGGGATATTCTGGCAGAGTATAAGACACCGGTCACACTGGAAACTATTCCCGGTATCGCGGCTATCGATGCTAACAACACCCTCTACCAGTTCTTAACCATCATCCGGCAGCCGGACGGCACCCCCTTGATGGACGGGCGCGGGCGTGTCACCTCCCACCTCTCCGGCATCCTGTTCCGGATTGCAAATTTCATGGACAAGGGGATCAAGCCGGTCCTGGTCTTTGACGGAAAACCCGGCGAACTCAAGCAGGCGACCATCGATCAGCGCAGGAAGATCCGCGACACTGCGGGTGAACGCTGGAAGGAAGCGATCGAGCGCGGTGATGAGGCAGAGGCATACAAGCAGGCCAGATCCGCGACCCGGGTGGATGCAGCCATTATCGAATCTTCAAAAGAACTGCTCAGGCTGCTGGGAATCCCGTTCGTGCAGGCACCCGGAGAGGGGGAAGCGCAGGCATCCTACATGGTGGCAAAAGGAGAAGCCCGTTACGTGGTGTCACAGGATTATGATACACTGCTGTTCGGTGCCCCAACCCTTGTCCGCAATCTTACGGTAAGCGGCAAGCGAAAGATACGGGGGCGAACCATTACCATCAGCCCGGAGCGGATAGTCCTTTCCGAAGTGCTGGCTGGACTGCACCTCACCCGCGAGCAGCTGATCGAGATCAGCATCCTGATCGGGACCGATTTCAACCCGGGTGTTGACGGTGTTGGCGCAAAGACCGGTCTCAAGATCGTGCAGAGAGGAGAGTTTTTACAAAAACTCAAAGAGAAGCAGCCGGACTTTGATCCTGCGCCGGTGATGGATCTCTTCTTACACCCCCCGGTGACGGACGATTATACTCTTGTATGGGGGCACCCAGATACAGCTGGGATAAAAAAGATGCTCTGCGACGGATATGAATTCTCTGAAGAGCGGGTGAACAAGGCGCTCGAGAATTTCACGGTCAAGGCCGGGCAGAAGACTCTCGAGAGCTGGTTTTAGGGTCTTCTCCTGATTATCGGAAATAAAGTTGCCAGGGGAAGATTCCCCCGCCGTTTATTGCGTTTTCCGGGTATCCTCCCCCTATCCGTTCCCCGGAACAGCCCGTATTTAACCCTTTTTTCAACCTCCACGGGTTACAGGTCACCCGGATAAACGGATTCAGTCCAATAGGGTCTGTTAAGGCCGGTTTTTTCCTCACCAAATCCTCTCATTTCACGATTTACCCGTTTTTATGAGGTATTCCTAAAATCATCCCGGAAAAACCCCCAATAAGGCCGGTCAAAAAGGATCAAAATGACCAATCCAAGCCCGTATTGAACCCGGATTGGTGCAGGTCTATGAGGATGAGCGAGGGGTAGTTTCATTCATTTTTCCACCCCCCCCCCACGAGTTGCACGCGGGCACGGATTCGCATGGAGTCAAAACGGGGAGGTTATCTCCCTGCCTGTATTGCATTCCCGCTCTCAAGAGCTCTCACTTTATCCGGTATCGATGACAGTATCCACAAACGTTGTCAGCTGGCTGATGAGCATCGGGTCAAGCCCTTTTTCTACCGCAAGAAACACCCCGGAAAGATCCATGAGCCGGAGTTTGTTGGTGATGAAATGGATAAACTTGGAGATGTTCTGGGACGAGAGGTAGATGAGCATGGTGCTGACCGAATCGTACAGGATACAGACTTTCTTGCCGGAATTTTCTTTGAGCACTTCTGTGACCGCAATGCCAAGGTCGGTTAAGTTTGCCGGGTTATTGACAAAGCGGACAACGCCGGGGATATTCTCTGCATTACCAATGGAGTTTCTTGTCACAGCATCGATAAATGAAACGGTTTTTAGGTCAACCCCGTTCTCGGTATAGTGTTTTGAGAGGATGTTATACGGGAAATTTATCGTCACGATAATGGTGTGATACCCGTTCGATGATATCTCCTTGATAAGCTCGATATTGCGCTGCCGGATATTTGCGGGCGTTGCGAGGATCAGAAAGATCTGTTTTTTATCAAGATCTTCCGGGCGGACAATGGGGGGCAATCAGTCACCTTCAAGGAATTTCCGGTAGGCTTCAGGAATTGCCCGGTTCTTCTCTACGATAGCTTTCTGGAATTCCTGCACATTTGTGGCAACCTGGGTGGCGTTGCGCACCTGCCCGTCCAGCAGCATGGCGATTTCTTCAGGTGTGAGTTTCCCGCTCCGACTGAGCTGCGCCACGTCCTGGAGGTTGTCACGGATGATCTCGACCGGCTGCTTTATCCGCATCGCCATTTCTGTCATATACGCGAGCAGCGCTTCTTCTGCCCGCTTCCGCCCGGTGATGTCCCGTCCAATGGTAATCACCTGATAATCCCCGCCGGATCCTGTCTGCCGGGTATTCCACAATATGATCCGCTTCTCGCCGGATTTTGTAACAATCGTAGTTTCAAAGTCTTCGAAATACTTTCGGGTGGTGATAATGCTGGTGATCTGCCTGGTAACATTACGCCGGTAGTCTGCATCAGGGTAGAGCCATTTCCAGACATCGCGGGTGCCTATTACTTCATTCCGCAAATACCCGGTAATGGTTTCTGCTGCCATATTCCATACGAGGATTTTGCCCTTGGAATCGAGAACGGTAATGAGGACATTGGCATTGTTGATGATGCTCTCGCGGAAAGCTTCTGCCTTGCGCTGTTCGGTGATGTCATTGCCGACAATAATGTAACCGAGCCGCTTCCCGTCGACCCCGGTCAGTTCCCGGGTATTCCACGAGATTCTCCGCGTATCCCCGGTTTTTGTCCGGATGTCCGTTTCGAAATTCTCCAGGAATTTCTTGTTTTTGACAATATCGATAATCTTCCTTGTTACTTCTTTGCGGTACCCGT
>JAUSBW010000211.1 GCA_030651815.1 Methanoregula sp. | reverse complement strand
CGGGCGATCTCTTCGAGCGCGAACGGGTTGTTCTTCTCAAAAAATTCCCGCATCTCATTATCGTTTACAAAAGTACTGGCGATATCATCGAAGATCCAGTCATCGACTTCCTGTGTCGCTGCTTCCCAGCCATAGACGCGGGTGATGCGCTTCATCATGTCTGCGGCACCCTTGTACCCATGCTCCTTCATCCCCTCGATCCATTTCGGGTTAAGGAGCTTGGTGCGGACAACACGGCGGAGCTCGTCAGCGAGATCCCTGACCTCGACATGTTCGGGTTCACGGGTATCCCCGTAATACGCCTTCACGTCTTTGCCCGAATACTGCCGGGCAGCAACCGTGAGGCCCCCGTGATTCCCGAAATGGCAGCAGCACCCGAGCAGGTCTTTCTCGTCCGTAACGACCTTGTTGAACGTGACAGAAACTGTTGCAAGACTGCTTGCCAGCTGCGGGTGAGCGCTTGTGCCGGGAACACCCCTGCCGTACCCGTATCCGTTGAACGAGACAAAAATATCCGCAAGGTCCTTCTCATCCTTCCACGAACTGGCAAGCACCGCAAGGTTCACCCCGCTGGAGTACGTGCCTGGTTGGCCGGAGAAAACCCGGATCGTAGCATCCCGCCACGTACTCCCGTTCTCCTCCATGCTCTTCTGGCTGTGTTTCCTTACAAAATTCATCTCGGGCGGTTCATCGAGGGCTGCAACAGCGCAGACCGCATCGTCAAGGAGGTCGATCCTTGTGCTGAAATTGTCCCGCAGGATTCCCGAACTTCTCACGGTTAAGTCAATCCGCGGGCGATCGAGTTTTTCAAGTGGCGTAATCGTGAAGGATTCCACCCTCCCGTTCCTGCCCCAGACCGGTTCAACCCCGAGCAGGGCAAACATCTCGGCCATCATCTCCCCGTCCGCATACATCAGGTCGCCGGCCATCCAGTAGAACGCAACATTCTCAGGAACCGATCCCTGTTCCCTGACGTATTTCGCCACCATCGCTTCTGCGAGGCGCTGGCCCACTCTCCAGGCAGATCGTGTCGGCACGCGATTGGGATCCAGTGAATAAAAGTTGCGGCCGGTCGGGAGGATATCTTCCTGTCCCCGGGTGATGATGCCGCTCGGTCCCGCCGGGATATATCCACCGGAGAACCCGTTCAGGAGCGATCCGATCTCATCGGAGGCATCGATCCGGCGATCGATGTCGCGGATACGATCAGCAATTACAGCCAGTGCCGTATGTCCGGCAGCATCCGGTTCCCTGCCGAAGATCTCAGCGAATGGAATCTTCTCCCCCCCATCAAGCACGGCTGCAACATACCTCTTGATACTCTCGTTGATACGCTCCAGCAATGCCCCATTCGCTAAACCATATTTTTCCGAGATTTGTTCCTGGTGGGAGAGCAGGTCCGCTAGGTCGAGGCCAAGCATCCCGGCAACCAGATACCGGATGGATCCCTCGGCGGAATCGAAGCGGATGATGGAACGGATCATATCGGCCCGTTTGTCTCCCTCCGGGCGCTGGCCGAAGATATGCTGACCGCGCTGGATCTGGGTGTTCCGGATACGGGAGAGAGCTTCATGGGCCTTTGTGATGAGCTCTTCTAACGGGGTATCATGGGTTACATGCATATCCTTGTCGAGATTGGCAGCAACAATCGCATCCCGGATCAGGTGCTGGAGGGCATGGGCACGCGAGGGATCGGTGCGGGCGGTCTCGTATTCCCCGAGAAGGCGGTCGAGCTCAATGAGTTCATCATAGAGTTCACCCTGCGTCATGACTGTCTGCATGTGATCGACAAGCACCGCATAACTCCGGCGTTTGGCAAGAGTTCCCTCGGCCGGATTGTCGGCATTATAGATGTAGAGGTGAGGAACATCCCCGATCGCAATATCCGGGAAACAGTCATTCGACATCCCGGCGCCCTTGCCCGGCAGGAATTCGAGGTTTCCGTGCGTGCCCACATGGACGACGACATCGGCGCCGAAGATACCGGTCAGGTACCGGTATGTAGCGATATACTGGTACGGCGGCGGGCACTCAGGGTCATGCAGGATCTTGCAGACTTCCCCGTCGCAACGGGCACCATAGCACCCGCGCTTGGGTTGGACGCAGACCAGCGCATTGCCCCAGGTGACACCGGTGATGACAATCTTCCCTTCATGGACCATGCTCTGGCCGGGTGCCTCTCCCCATGTCTTCTCGATCCGTGCCCTTGCTTTGGGAGTGAGGTCAGCGAGCAGGGGTTCGTATTCATCAGCACTCAGGAGCGCCAGCGCGCCACCTTTTGCGATGATATCAGGAACGGTAGTCCAGCGGAATTCTGACATGGCCTTCCGTTCAAGGATGGTGGTGATGAGTTCTTTCCCATCTGCCGGCGGCGTAATCGTATAACCGGCTGCTGCCATCTGCTGGAGGATGCGCGCTACACTCTCCAGAGAATCAAGCTGGGATGCAGCGCCGACATTGGCATCCGCATTGGCGCAGGGATTATTATTGAGGATGAAAGCAACCTTTCGCGCCGGTATGGGTTTGGCTGCAAGCGAGAGCCAGCTTCTCACCCTGCGGGCGATCTTCTGGCACCGGTCAGGAACAGCCT
>JAUSBW010000206.1 GCA_030651815.1 Methanoregula sp. | reverse complement strand
GCGTCAACGGTGATAAACTGTAATTATCCTATGGATGATATCGAGGGAGCTCCCCAATCGGGTTTTGTGATCAATGATCAGCGAGTTTACGAGGAGTTGCTGATTTTTAACGATTCGTTGATCTCGACGAGTCTGGCGAGGGACCGGGTGAGAGAGGGGGAGTTTTAAAAATTGGTGGGGGTGAGCAGGGATTCCGGGTACGGTTGGCGTGATGAACGCTTGGTCATGTTCTCTCGTCCTCGCTGATGCTCCGGCTCGCTTCACATCACCTCGCTGCTCTTCTCGGTTGCCCTGTTGGCAGGATGACGCCCACGGCTCGTCGCTTCGCTCTGTCGCCGTCGGCTGCTCTCGCCCGCTCCTCACATACCGCTGCGCGGAATGTTCGTCGCTGTTGATCGGGCTTATGCGTAACGCTCAGTGACTCACTCGCGCCACTGCCGCCCGCTGATGTGGTCGTCGACGAGGCGCTCCTTCGGGCCGCTGGGCCACGGTGCTGAAATTTGGATACAACTCGTTCGGGAAAATGTTCTGGATTTTTTTTGGGGTGATAAACCGGGTTGTGAATCTTACGACAGCTCTGCAGTGAGTCGGGATTATTGCGGGGAGTATGAGACATTTCTCTCCTTTATCTCCGGTTCGGGAGATAAGAGGGGGCACGGGAAGACCCCGAACTTTAGGTCGGGGATGAAGTGCCTCCCTCTTTGTCAGGTACCGCGCCTATCAAAATGCAAGGAAATGATTCTATGAGTTATATGGCAGAAGATAAAACAAAAATCGAGGGTTATAGAGTGTTCTTTTCCCTCATATCCGGCGAACGAGTGAGAATCTTCAAGTTATGGGAACCTGAAAAAAAAGAACAGGCACAACAAGAGGCAGACCGACTTCCCGCTGGTAAAATCTCGCCGCGCTATGGTCGGAGTGAGATAAAGACTGTATATCCAACATGCCCTAAATGCGGCCATCAAGGAGAGACTACCGGGATGCGGGACCATTCCTATAATGGGGGTGGAGAATATTTCCGTTGTCTCAATCCAGAATGCAAACATAAGTGGTGCTGGTCATGATAAGTAGCACCAACAGCCTACTGGAAGCCCCATCCTTTAGGGTGGGGAGACCCCAATTCACTCCTCATAGGAGACCCCCGTAATCAGGGGGTATGTACCACGAGGGAAAAGGAGCCCAATTCGGGCTCCGATTGCCGGTTTCCGGTCCGGAAAACCCTCTAAAATCGTCAGGTTCAGGGGTATAAAAAATAAGTGCCTTAATCTC
>JAUSBW010000205.1 GCA_030651815.1 Methanoregula sp. | reverse complement strand
ATTTATCTCCGGTTCGGGAGATAAGAGGGGGCACGGGAAGACCCCGCTATTTATGGCGGGGATGAAGTGCCTCCCTCTTTGTAAGGTACCGCTCCTATCAGCCGCTAACAATTGTGTGCAGCCAATAGACATGAATGGAACGATACAAGAATTTCCGATAAAGAGAGTTTTTGTTGATACGCTCCTCTTTTGTAGTGATTGTAGTGGAAAAGATCCAGATGGTTGTACTCTTTGTTATCAGCTCATGGCAGACATAGAAAGATATGAAAATATTAGGAATGTCCTATGAGTGCCAACAACCTACTGGAAGCCCCATCCTTTAGGGTGGGGAGACCCCAATTCACTGTTATGGTACAACGTGATTGCGCATACGTTTTTTAAGAAATTCTGCTGTTGAGGTATAGAAAAAAATCCGGACAATCACAAAGATTTTTTACCGGAATGTTTTACCTTTATAGCACAATTATGTTCATAAGTGAGTGAGATAATGAAAAACATTGCAATTCTTGCTATTACGGTTTGTGTACTGCTTGTTGCCGGTTGTACAACAACTCCGGCAACTACAACTCCTTCAGGATCGGTCTCTCCCGGCCCTACATTTCCCGGCATGGCATCGCTGGATCCGGTTTTACCCATGGATGGAAAGGCAACTCTGGGAAGTGGTAACAATACGATGGAAGTTTCTCTCTATAATATTGAAGTTGATCCGTCCACAGATTCCGGTATCCAGACCATTACCATCAATGTGCTTGCAAGAAATACCGGAACAACCCCCCGCAAGTTCGTCTGGTTCAGTAAACTTACCAACACGTACGGGAATTCCTTTGGGGGAATCGGGATATCCCACAGGGGCAGCGGGGCACGAAGCGCTAAGATTCCCCCGGGTATGGGAGAAATACCACGGGATTACATCGAAATTCATTCGGCTGAGTCTTTTGCCACATTGTCCAAAGGTGCAGTACTGGATGTATACTTCATGGAAAGGACATCCAATGAGACCAGCATGGTACCGGATTACCATGTTGCATGGACTGTCAATCCGGGAGTGATCAGATAAACTCTTTTTCACCCCCTCAATTTATGGACCGGTTTATCTTGTTTTTCCGGTCAACTCTGCCATTAAAATTCCCAGTTTATCAAAATGAAAAATCGCAAAATCATCTAAAAATCATGAGCTGAGAACATGCGACTTGCATATGTTGGTCTTTCCATTGCACTGGCACTTTTTATCATTGCACAGTGTGTCAGCAGACCGGATTTTTTCTACGCACTGGTTATTCCGATAATTGTTTTTATTTATGGGATCGCGGCAAAAGAGACACTGCCTGAAGTAAAAAAGGATGACGAAGAGGAAACTGAAAGGCCAGAACGATGATTGAACCGGTATCCTGCCGGAAACACGGTTCAGTACCAAAGAGCGTTATTTAAAAACCGGCATAGTACCCGCCGTTTTTTACTCCTTCTCCGCAGGATCGTCATCCCACGGGTGCAGCAGTTTTCCTTTGCGAATCACGATATCGGGCGCTTTTGTGCCCATGCCCCATGAGGGTTCATCGAGTGACGGGTCAGCCACTGCTTCAAGTGTGAAAACGGCCGAATCCGGCAGTTCGTCCGGGCGCAGCGGGGGCATAACAACCGCTCGCTCCAGAAACGTGATCTCATCTACGGTCATCTTTTCGTCAGGAATTGCGTAATCTTCGGGTTCCGGTTCGATATCCAGTACAGTTGCCGGAAAATCCGGCATCTCGTACGGTCGCAGGGGGGGCATTGTGATCGCCCGGACCTCCTCCATCAGAAACACTCCGGCATGGGAAAGAGGTAGTCAGGTAAGAGATTAATAGTTCTGCATATCTCCGGAATCGACATCCCGCAAGTGAATGCGGAAAACAGATCCCCCTCCAAAGGAAAAAAGCAAACGAAAAACGCCGGCGGAAGTACCCGGCGATGGCATCTTCTCATGAATTAATCATTTACTGACAGGAAAATCCTGCCGGAAAAAGGACATGGATTATTTCTTCCCGTACACAGTTTCCGGGTCAAAAACCTTCGTCCCCACGACCTCTCCATCAAGTGTCCGGTAAAAACAGGATTCATATCCCGTGTGGCATGCAGCACCAGTCTGCACCACTTCATAAATCAGGCAGTCCTCATCGCAGTCCGTTAAGACACGCTCAACTTTCTGGAAGTGCCCGCTCTCTTCGCCCTTTTTCCAGAGTTTTTTCCGGCTCCGGCTGTAATAATGCGCATAACCAGTCTCCTGTGTGAGCCGAATCGCCTCGTTGTTGGCATAGGCCATCATCAGCACTTTAAGGCTCTTTTTATCCTGCACAATGACCGGAATCAGTCCATCAACAAATTTAAGGTTCAGCATGGTTTAAGCCCCCGATACAAATAATCTCATGATTGCAAGAAGGAAATCTCCAAAGACGATGGCCGTGATGAGTCCTGCAGTGATAGGGATGATGAACGGGACCGCATAGGAGATCCAGACAGTGCCGGCTTTTTTGTATATTGCCAGCTCTGCGGTGAACTCCTCAGGATGTTCCCGGAGATCCTTGGTGTAGACCCGGCCTTTCCCCTCGTACATTCTCTTAATGGAATCCCAGAACCCTATAAACTTCCGGCTCACTGTCCCTTTCCGCTCCTCAAACTCCTCCATCACAAATCCCCATTCCTGCTGGATGGTGTCGCCCTTTACCGGGAACCCGAAGAACATGTACATGAGCGGGGCACGATTTCCCCGCATGATGTTAATGGCAAATATGCAGATCGGTGCCACAAGATTGAGCAGCAGGGCATTGATCAGGACCGAGAACGCCAAAAATCCAAGCGGGGTATTCCCCAGCAGCGGCGTGAACGGGAAGGTCGGGACACAGAATGAGATGAAAATGAGCGCCCATGCATCCGCCCCTCCGAAGAGATGCATCCTCCCAAACAGGTAGAACACCCCGCAGAAGACTGCAGGGAGCAGGACAAAGAGCGCAGGAGCCCCCCAGTTACCGGAAAAGAGCATCAGCACGGATGTGATTGCTAATATGATGACAATCAGGATGAAGTACCAGCGGCTGAGTACTTCTTCAATATTGGACTCATGTCTTTTTTTCTTCGGCTTGATCTTTCCTTCCGGTTTCTGCTTATAGCTGGTGTACGAAAAATAGGCAAAAATTCCGGTAAACATCACATACCAGGGTACAAGTGTCACGCTGAAAGTTGCAGGAAGAACCAGCCATGCCAGTACGGGGAGGGCAATGGTGACTGCAAGGTATTCGAACTTAAACGGTTCGCCAGGCTCATGACTGTCGAGATAATTGGCATAAAAGAAACTTACGATCAGGGACAGGTAACCTGCAATGAGACTGAAATTTCCGGTCTTTAGGTACAGGAGCCAGACGGATGCGGGAATCCCGACAATGAGCATGGGATACCATGTCTTAAACGGTACCCGACGGTCCTTGATATCGAGATATGACGCATAGACCAGGGTGGCAAGAACCGCAACCGCCGAGATCACCATCGGATACAATAGTTCCATAAATCCAGTACATGCTTTTTTTTCAGAACACTTATGTATGGCGCTGGCAGCGGCAGACAATCCACAACTCTCTAATATCCGGGTTGCGAATAACTGCCATACGAAGATAGCAGCAGATCCAGACCTGCCGTTTACCGTAAGTACAACATTCCAGGGGATGGTTTTTTATGAAAATCCAGGACATGATTGATACAATCCTTACAAAATCTCATCCATCAGGAACATTTTCGCTCCCTGAACTGATCCGGTTTGCAGAAAAGGGTAGAATTAACGGTATAGCGGTATCTAAAGAGAACGACAAGCAGCAATATCTTGCAATCCTTGCCGGTGAAGCTGAAGGTGCCATCTTCATTGACGAAAAAGGAACACTCTTTGGCGACAATGCCGTGATGCTGATTACAGGAATCGAATCGTTTACGCTGTATGATGTAAATCCTGAACTGGTCAATGCAGTGGTTGCCGGATGTCGTATCTTTGAAAAGGCCCGCATGAAAAAGGAGAACCGCTATGAAATTCCGGAGTTCGGCAAAAAAAATGTCGGTTTAGGGGTGTTTAC
The DNA here is from genome assembly GCA_030651815.1 of Methanoregula sp. Classification (GTDB taxonomy): domain Archaea; phylum Halobacteriota; class Methanomicrobia; order Methanomicrobiales; family Methanospirillaceae; genus Methanoregula. The sequence goes on along the minus strand of JAUSBW010000205.1, from coordinate 2,418 downwards.
ACTTACAATCCAGCGGAATAATGAACCACAGAACGGGGTCCGGGTATCCATCAGAAAGGAAGGCAAGGTTGTCGGAAGTGACGTAACCACCCTTGATGGCAGCGTGGGCTTTAAGCTGATGCATGGCAAGTACGATGTTATTGTGCAGGACCGCAACCAGCAGCTCACTACGTTCCATGTACAGTTTGAAGAGTCCAGCTCACACAAGATCCTGCAGCTGTAATAAAAAAACACATGTTTTTTTGAAATTTCTCTTTGTTATTACAGAGATGAATTGGCACTTAAATCTATGATTTTTTCTTAAAGAGGGCTTTTGATAACCGGTCAATGAAACTATCTCTCTTTACTGCAACTGCCTCTTCTTTGCAGGCTACACCAACCAGATCGGATGCAATGCGTTTGATTGCCTTTGAAGCCGGTGAGTTGGGGAACTTGATCACGATCGGGACCTTTGCAGAGGAAGACCGGCGCACATTGGCGTCTTCGGGAATAATACCGAGCACTTTAACGCCGAGCACTTTCTCCATTTTTCTGGTGATGATATCGGAATCATCCTGGTCTACACGATTGATGATCGAACCGAGCACATGTCCGCCCACAACTTCGGTCAGAATTTTGATCTTGAGCGCATCGACTATGGAGGCGAGTTCGGGATTAACAACAAGGATCACTTCATCGGCAACTGCAAGAGGAACAACACCGTCCTTGCTGATGCCAGCAGGTGCATCAATTAACAGGAACTCGCAGCGCTTAACAATCTCATCCATCACGTCCCGCATTTTGTTCTGGTCAGCCTGCTGGAATCCCTGGAGGGAGATACCACTCGGCATTACCTTAAGTCCGGCCGGACCTTCGTATATTGCATCGTTGATATTGCATTTACCTGCAAGAATTTCATGCAGGGTCACAGGGGCATCCTGCAGGCCAAGGATAAGTCCTACATTTGCCATTCCGATATCGGCATCCATGAGGTAGGTCTCTTTACCGAGTTGGGCAAGCATGGTTCCGAGATTGACAGAAATGGTTGTTTTTCCCGTACCACCTTTACCCGAAGCGATTGTATAAACCTTGACCATCGAACACCTTATGGTGATAGGTATCTCTATTTTATTTATAGAAGATTACCACGCAAATCTCACTTTTGTGTTATATCCACCCGTTTAAAATAACTTTTGTATCTGCTACAATCTGTTTTACAATCTCAAAAGGGGGGGGAGTCTTTGCTCTGACAATACCGGACAGTTCTGATCCTTTATGAGTCCGCCTGAACAGGACTACACCCTGTGTCCTGGTGAACGGATTAAATATCTTGCTAAAGGTTGCGGCATCTGTCTGAGTGGCATCCCCCCGGATGACCCGAAGATAAGACCATCTGCAGTTGCAATGGTGAAATGTCCATGATACAACCATTCCTCTTGGTGTTACCGCTCCATCAGGTGTTCGAGATTCAGTTGTCTGATTATGGTTTTGCAATCATTGCGAATCTTATCAGTCACATCGTCAAGATCGAGCGTGTCAAAAGTGTCAATATCCTGTTCAAAACTGCTTGAATCCTGCGGGAGCTCTTCTGTTTGGGCGGATTTTTCCGGTTCCTGCGGCTGTTGAACCGGGATTTTGGGGGTAGTATATACTGGTGCTGCTGAAGGGATCGTATTTCCGATTTTAATAATCCGGCATGCCTTGTTGAATTCGAGTGCCAGCTGGACCTGTGCTTCATCCAGACTCGAGAGCGCGACATCGACTTTATGATTGCTCATTTTCATGAGTTCATACCAGGCCTCATCCCCGGATTTATGTTGGATCTTTGCAAGTATGCATTTACCGGATTTAAAGACAACAGTCCCTTTTACCGGGTCAGATGAGATGTGGCAGATCCCGGAAAATTTCGTGCGCTCAATCTCGTTGAGGATAGAAGAGATCAGTTCAGCCTTTTTAATTTCGCGGAAAGTACCCATCGGCAGTTGCATTCTGTTCTTATGTAATTGCACTCGTGTATATAGTTTCTTTTCACTCACTATCAGGCACCACCGGTGCAAAGAATAGCACAGGAATTAAAGAATAAGGAACCTTGATCAATGGTTCCAAAAAAACCGCCGGAAATAAATTTTTCTTTTCGCGATTTGAGGATATCTTCCTGTGCGTTTTTATCACTCCGGATGCCTCGCTCAAGGCTTATCCGTGTTGTACTAAAAAGTGTCCGGTATGAGATTACCGTTTGATTATCATTGGCAGAAAAAGCATAGGATCCTGCTCATTTTATTATTCCGTCTCAATTTGTTGGTCGTGTCACACAATCGGCTAAGATCTCACTGCTAGCAAAGATACCTAAGCGTTCAAAGATATCAATCTTATCGAAAATGGATTCCGGCAAACCCAACAACGAAACCGGTTAAGTAGCCGCCGCGGGGGCGTCCCTTC
>JAUSBW010000195.1 GCA_030651815.1 Methanoregula sp. | reverse complement strand
TCGCGAAAAACAGGGAATAATTCCAGGTTTTTTCACATTTTCACGTCAGAAAATGAGAGGTCATATTTAGCCGTATTTGGGTGGCCGATTGACCATAGAAACGGGCTGGGGCAGGCTGAAATGAACAGAAGGCCTGTTTTGCGGATCGGAATGAAGGCTCCTCACGTCGGACATCGACGTTAATTTAACGATATCTTCCGGACCCCCTGTTCATACAAAATATCCAGGAGTTTTCGATCGAACAGGGGGTGATCTGAGTGTAAACAGAGCCCGTTTTGGGCTTGGTTTGGGAATTTTAAGGGAACGGAGGCCGTGACATGCCCGGATTGGTGACGTTGTTAAGTGCTTATAAAAATGGGGTTTTGGAGGGTGTGGGTAAGGGGGGCGAGGGTGAACTTTTTATTTCAGGGTTCACTTAAAAAGTTTTCACGCAGGGTCTGCTCAAAAGTTTTCAATCAAAATGTGGTTGAAAATTTTCAGGCAAGGTCCGGTTGATCGATGCGCGACTTTCAAGCAGGGTCCAAGGGGTCGATTGAAATTTTCCGGGCAAGGTCTGCCCGGATTTTTTCAATCAAGATCCGATTACAAATTTTCAGGCTGAGTCTGCTTAATTTCTCCGGGCGTGGCCTCACCCGGACCAGTGTGAGGGGACGGGGCTTGGATTTAGCACGATAGGGACAACCGTAATCGAAATTTTTGTGCCGGGTCCGGCCGGGAAATTCCTGCAAGAGGCCCCACCCGCCAATGATAAAGCCCGGGGGCTGGCCGGGTCTCCGCATGGCGGTGCAGCCGTGGGCAGTGGAGTGGGCTGTGTTAGCGAGAATCGCGGAGGCCCCTGCATTGAACCCGGCGATGAGGTCGAACTTGTCCGACAGATTGCCGACAACCTTTGCATCGGAGTCCTGGTAGATGATCTTCACTGCGTAGCCTTCCTTGGTCTTTTCAACCGGGTCATGGGTTACCCCGGCGGTCATATACGATACACATGCAAACGGGTTACCGGTGATAACCGACTGGACGATCGAGTTGAACGTTGCTACGTCTGCAATCGGATCCGCAAGTTCGCGAATCGCGCTTTTGGTTTCTGAGTTCTGTACGAAATCTGCCATTGATTTTCTCCTACCCTTGGGCCCTCGGGCTATATGCTCATATTACTCACAGTGATATAAGCGTGACTTGATGATGAGTAAGAGTGATGTAGGGATGAGGGGTTTTTCGGCGGAAATTACGGGGTACTGGATACAGGAACCGGTATCAAGCCATAAACAGATGAATGATATTTCTGTAAAATTTGGTAACAAGACTGACAGTGATTTATTATACCAATCCAAGAGATGCATTACTAAAAGTGTTGAGAGAGTAAATCACATCACAATCTCTGTCGATTATTATCAAAATCCTTAACCACACCGATATGAATATTTTAAGAATAGTGCTGCTGATTATTCAGTACAAACGACCAGATGCTTTCAAATAAAATCATTCAACTTATCCCGGCGTTATCATGCGAAATATAACTGTAATTACCAGACTGCTCAGCAATCTCGATTCAGTGAAAGCTGATGATCTCGAAGATCAGGACCTCGATTTCAAAGAATGGGATACAAGAAGCAAAAATGATGCAATCGCCCATGTCATCGAGATGGCAATCTGTATGGCAAATGGCGGAGGCGGTACTGTAGTATTCGGTGTCAGGGATAAGGTAATCGGAAGAGCTAATGCAATTCTTGGGGTTCCTCCGGAAATCGATCAGAACATCCTCATGAAGCGGGTATACGACGCCACTGATCCAAAAATTACTCCTGTATTCGAGGATTTGCATGTTCCCGAGGGAACCGGTCGACTCCTAGTCATGCAGGTCTATTCCGGTATGCGTCCGTATACTGATACAGCCGGGCAAGGGAAAATACGGGTGGGCAAAGATTGTCAGCCACTCACCGGGACAATGCGCCGCCGAATAATGGTGGAAACCGGCGAGGGCGACACAACTGCTGATCTAATCCCTGGAAATGCCGATCAGCACGTATCTCCCAGTGCAGTAGAAGCGCTCAAAAAAAATGCGGCCAAAGAGCAGGCACCAAAGGATCTTCTCTCATTGCAGGACAATGATTTCCTTGTCTCGCTGGGATTGATCATCCACGGCCAGCTGACGAATGCAGGACTTCTTCTTATCGGAAAAGAGGCATCAATTCAGGAGCATCTTCCTCACTATTACTGGATACACCTCCGGATGCGCGACGATACCGAATACTCCGACAGGGATGAGGGGCGGGATCCGCTTATTATTGCGCTATCAAAAATCACCGATAGGATCATGGCAGAAAACCCCGTAACAACGATCAATTACGGAATGTTCCATTTTGAGTACCGCAGGTACCCGGAAGTTGTCCTGCGTGAAGCGCTAATGAATGCCCTGAGTCATGCAGATTACCGGATCAATAGCCCTATCATGGTGAAGCAGTACTCCAACCGTTTGGAAATCAGTAATCCTGGCGGATTTGTTGGGGGCATCACACCACAGAACATTCTCCACCACCCTCCGGTTGCCCGCAACCCCCGGCTTGTCGAGGCCCTCACCAAGTTGCGCCTCGTGAACCGGAGCAATCTGGGAATCTCGCGGATGTTCAAATATATGCTCATTGAGGGCAAAGCGCCCCCAATCATCGACCAGCCGGGCGATTCGGTCAAGGTCATACTCAAAGGTGGTGAGCTCTCGGCACCCTTCCGTGCATTTGTTGAGAGAGAGGGCCAATCAGGAAGAGGATTTGAAGTGGACCACCTTCTTATTCTTGATTATCTCCTCTCGCACCGGGAGATTGACATACCTGGTGCAGGTGCACTCATCCAGCGTACCGATACAGAAGCACGCGATATCCTTCATAAGATGGAACATGAACGCGGTTATCTGGAACACGGCGGCTCTGGAAGGAGCACCTATTGGGCGCTTCACCCGGCGATTTATCGCGAACTTGAAGTCAATGGTCATCCATATGGGGACCGCAGAACCGAGTGGGAAGCGGCAAAGATGCATGTGCTCAGCATGCTTCGTCAGCAAAAAGATTCATCAGAAAATAGCCTGACCAACACGGATATTCGAAAGATCACGCGCCTCGACCGTGACCAGGTAAAAAGGCTGATGAGGGAACTCAGGGATCAACATCCCCAAATAACCTATGCTGGCAATCGCCGCTCTGCGAAGTACTATTATCGTGATCAGTAACCCTTCAGCCTTTCATTTTATTTGGGAGTGGTTTGGGAAAATTCCCATATTATTCCCAAACTCAAACTCATTTGGGATATATTTGGGAAAATGCCTATTAATTTCTCATACTTAATTTCCCTGACCGCCCTCACACCGCCCCTCTAACAGCAGAACAAGTCCGTTGTCATGAGAGGTATAATTCCTCGCTGCGGGTATGTTCAGGATCTCCCGGCTGTTGCTGCACGGGTAAAAGAATGCTCACGGTCATATCATGAGCATTATTTCAAAAGTTATGCTCACTTTATGCTCATTGGTCAATCTCCGGGCATTATGCCAAAAGTTATGCTCACTTTATGCTCATTCGACAATCTCCGGGCATTATGTCAAAAGTTATGCTCACTTTTGTCAACGTCGGTCTAATTTTCCCCAATCGTGTCGGAATATCATTCCCCACCCCACTTAAATCTATCGTCAACTTTCTGTCAAACATTTGGAAACCTCTTTTCTGTTGATTCCTTTCGATCCGTCCATAATTTATGGTTCTTTCGGTCTTTCATACGATA
>JAUSBW010000194.1 GCA_030651815.1 Methanoregula sp. | reverse complement strand
CCGTCCATGAAAGCCCAGTCCGAAATTACCCACATAAAAGACGTCGAATCCGGGTTCCTCCGGTTTTCATCGGATATTGACACTGCGGTTTCCTTAAAAAAGAGCATGAAACTATCCGAACCGATCCCGCTTGGCGGGGGGGATTTTACCTTTGATCCGGTGAAGTCCGGTGGGGAATTAAAGGTATGGAATGCATCCCCTGCCGGATACATGCGGTTGAACTGGACGAATGAAACAGAACCCCCGTCCCAGAACCATTATACGTCCCCGGACCATTATTCAGGCCTGGTAAAATTCTCATACCTGCCCGTGAACAATTTCTGGCAGGATCAGGGGTATAGATGGTCGTATGGAAATGTGTATGTCATAAATTCTGAACGCAATCTTTCAACTCCCTTAAAGTTTGCCAGAATGGATGATGTCACGTACGGATTGGCCGGATCCCTTGTGGATCTGGAACCGGTTCCATTGTATACCACCCCCGGCAACTGCTCCTCGATTACTGTACATACGATCAATATCATCCCGGATAGCCGGCATTTCCGGATAAGCGGCAACGGGAATGGCATGCTGGTTCTGGAAAGCAATGTGAGCACTGAACGTGTACTCAATGCAACCAGCATGAATCTCAGCATCACTGCATCTCCGTATGGCCGGTTCAACACAACATTATGGGATTCGTTGGATACAAGTGTTAAAAAAACTCTTGCCAGCTGCGGGAATGTGGAGCGAACGGATCCCGCTCCGCGGGAAATCCGGTTGACATTCCAAAACCCCTATCCTAATTCCAGTTATTCCAACCTGACCCTGATCCGTAAAACCACAGAGATAACGATTGGAGCGTACTGAACGGGAGGAGAAGATGATCCCTGAAAATACGCACTTTTTAAATACGGGTAATTGTCGTCGATAAAAAAAAGATTGCAATAGCAGCATTCCTGCGGCGTTTTTCATGCAGGGATGACCTGAAATACAGGGGGAATTTCAAACCGTCATTGACATTGGATCAGTGTCGCTCTTTAAACTGTGGGCTACCGGTAAAAATTATAAATCTGTTATTTTACCCACTACGAAATACGCAATCTTCGCCGCATCACCGACATCAACAATGCCGTTGCCATTGAAGTCAGCGAGGGATCCGGAAAGGAGCCCGGTTGACCACCATGTAGAGCCACGAGCGCAACATCCCCGATATCAACTTTCCCAGTTGTGGTTAAAGTCGCCCATGGGGTAAACCCTCTATACCTTCTGGAGCAGAGGATAAAAACCACCCACCCGGCTCCAATCCAGTGATATCCAGGGATCCCAAAACCGATCCTCAATCCAATTGAGCCCATTTAGGCACTTTTCCGGGTTCGGTTTATAGGGGTTTGGGGCAAACAAAGCGTAAAATGAACAGATCGAAAAGTTTATAGCTCCTATTTCCGCGAATTCGGCACTTT
>JAUSBW010000183.1 GCA_030651815.1 Methanoregula sp. | reverse complement strand
AGCAATAACCTCCGATAAATGTTATAAAAATAAAGAATGGTGCTGGGGATATCGTGAGAACGATGAACTGGGCGGCAAAGATCCTTACAGCGCATCAAAAGCAGCTGCGGAACTCGTTTACTCATCGTATCAGGATTCTTTTTTCAACGCCAGACCGCAATTTGGAGCTGCGAGTGTCAGGGCAGGAAATGTAATCGGGGGCGGTGACTGGTCCACCGATCGGATTGTACCAGATTGCATCCGAGCACTTCAAAATAATAATCCTATTGAGTTAAGAAATCCTCATGCCACCAGACCCTGGCAGCACGTACTGGAGCCATTGTCCGGTTATCTCCTCCTTGCTTCACGCATGTATGAAAACCCAAAGAAGTTTCAAGGATCCTATAATTTTGGGCCTGAAAGCCGGGAAATGCATACCGTATATGATGTTGCCAAGGAATTGATTTCGGTTTGGGGTGCAGGGGAAATTAAAATTACTAAAAAAGACAGTGATCCCCCGGAAGCAGGTCTTCTTCATCTTAACTGTGATAAGGCACATCATACTCTGGACTGGTATCCAAAATGGAACTTCAAAAAAACTGTTGAGCAGACTGCAAACTGGTATAAATCAGTGAAAGAAGGAGAAAGCGCGGAATCTGTCACCAGGCAACAGATTATTGAATATATGGAGAGTTGACAATGATCGAAGGTGTTTCAGTTAAACCGCTTCGGCAGATCCTTGACTAACGTGGCAAAATTATGCATATGATACGAAATGACGATCCGGATTTTATCAGTTTTGGTGAGATCTATTTCTCATGCGTATACCCGGGGGTAATCAAAGGTTGGCATCTCCATAAGAAAATGACCCTGAATTATGCAGTACCATTCGGCACGATCAAACTCGTTCTCTATGATGATCGTAATTTCAGTAAGACCTGTGGAGAACTGCAGGAAATTTTCCTTGGACCGGAGAATTATTGCCTTGTTCAGATTCCCCCACTTGTCTGGAATGGTTTTAAAGGCGTGGGAACTACTCCCTCAATTGTGGCAAACTGTTCCACGACACCTCATGACCCAGCTGAAATTGAGCGAAAGAATCCCGATGACCCCAGCATTCCCTACACATGGGAGCTCATAAACAAATGACACGATCAATTCTCCTTACCGGGGGACTGGGATATGTCGGGGGAAGAGTTGCTGAATGGCTGGTAAGGGATCCCGGTTTTGAAATATTTGTTACATCAAGGAACCCGGCATCAGCAGTATTACCAGAATGGCTTTTAAAAGATCACTGCATCAAACTGGATATTCTTAATGATGAGGATATAAAAAATTCCTGTAAAGATATTGATATCATCGTCCACTTTGCTGCATTGAACGAGATAGATTCCTTAAATGATCCAGGAAGATCTCTTCTTGTCAACGGTCTTGGAACACAAAAACTCGTGAAATCTGCGGAAACTGCCGGAGTGAAACGATTCATCTATTTCTCAACTGCGCATATTTATCGCTCACCTCTTGAAGGCACAATATCTGAAACTACTATTCCGCGTCCGGTTCATCCCTATGCAATATCGCACCGTACTGCAGAAGATTTTGTCCTCGCAGCGAACCGGCAAGAAAAATTACAAGGTATTGTCCTGAGACTTTCCAATAGTATTGGCGCCCCGATCAATTCTAAAGTTGACAGATGGTCTCTCATTGGTAATGATCTCTGCCGACAGACAATAACAACCAAACAGATGCGACTTAAAACATCAGGAATACAGGAAAGAGATTTTATCACTCTTCATGATGTGGCACGGGCGGTTTCTCATATGATCCAATTGCAGGATGACGCAATTGGAGATGGAATTTTTAATCTTGGCGGGGAAAATTCCATGTCCATTATTCAGCTGGCAACAAAAATTCAGGAACGCTGCAAATTAATGTTTAATTTCACACCGCCAATAGTACGGCCAGATCCATTGACCGGAGAGAAGTGTGTACCATTACGCTATTCAATCGAAAAGTTAAAGGCAACGGGATTTAACCTTAAAGGGAATCTGGAACAGGAAATTGATAATACGCTCATTTTCTGCAAACAACAATTTTCGGATTGCTGATTGTCATGAATAGCACTAAACCCATAGTGTCTGTAATTATTCCTACGTATAATCAGGCAGATCTGTTACAAAAGGCATTGCAATCGGTAATAAACCAGACATTCCAGAATTGGGAAGCAATAGTAATAGATAATTATTCTGATGATAATACAAAGGAAATTGTTGAATCAATCCGTGATGGCAGGATAAATTATGTCTTATTTTCCAATAAAGGAATAATCGCTGCATCGAGAAATCACGGAATTCATCTGGCAAGAGGAGATATGATCGCATTTTTGGATTCTGATGATCTTTGGTACCCCTCAAAATTATTAACATGCCTCGATTACATTACACAAGGTGCTGATGCAGTATGTCACAGACTCTGGATCCGTAAAGATGGCATCTTACAAAATACATTAACTCCAATACCACCCCATCAGAATTTTTATAAAATGCTTCTTTACAAAGGAAACTCCGTAATTGCAACTTCCGCGGTTATGATGAAAAAACAATGTTTCGACAGATTTGGTGTTTTTTCTGAAGATCCGGGGATGGTAACTGCAGAAGATTATGAACTATGGCTTCGTCTTTCAAAAAGTAACATCAATTGGGGATTTATATCTGATATACTCGGAGAGTACACGGTTCATAGTAAAAACGCCAGTAGTAATGTTAACCGGCAAATGCTGGCTGAAGAGAATGTTGTAATGAAGTATTTTAAGGAAATTGATTCTCCCCATATGGATGAACGATTATCCTATCGGAAAAGAAGGGTGATGTTAGTATTTCGCGCAGGAAAGCGGGTTTGGCAATCCGGCCATCGTTGTGATTCCATACCTTATTTCTTCAAAGGGATAGCCAACATATTTTTGTAGAGACCATTTTTTCCAGTTTTTAAAAAAGAGAAAAAACTGGTAATGACGGATAAAATCAGATGAATACGATGGGATTTCGAAGAGAAAGGCATTAATTGTCTTCTTTACGAGATATTTAAATGACAAAAGCAAACAAGTTTCTTAACCATGAGTGAAATGCACAGCGAAATACAGCGGCATGGTACCATGTACCTGATCTCATCCATGGGTATCACGATTATTGGTTTTTTAGCCACAATATTTTATGCTCATTGGATTGGGGCGGCCGTTCTTGGAGCATATTTTCTCTTTCTTTCATTTTTTAGTATTTTGGGGTTCATCACTGACTTGGGTATCGGATGTGCTGGTACACAACGGATCTGTGAAGGGAAAGATCCGGATAGTTTTTTTACTGCAAGTCTGGTGCTACGTATTGGAATATATGCACTGCTTGTACTCGGACTTATCATATTTCAGGATAGGTTTGTTGATCTAAATCAGACAGGATTATTCTGGGTGCTTATTCTAGTGGTTGGTATCACCACACTTCAAACATCTTTAGGAATAGCAATTGGTGCGAGCAATCGATTGGGGCTTGCAGCATCCACAACTCTGATAAACAACATTGCCCGAATCGTTGTTCAGGTTATTGCAGTTTTTCTCGGTTATCAGGTATATGGTTTAATAGGTGGCCTTGTTGTTGGTATTCTTTTAGAATTAATTATCCAGTTTAAATTTATCGATTACCACCTTAAAAAATTCAATTGGTCACACGTCAAAAGCCTCCTTTCCTTTTCAAGCTGGGCAACACTCATAAGTGCAGGCACAACCCTTTTTGATAATATTCCTCTCATCCTCATCGCATACTTCCTCTCCGTATCCGATGTCGGAATCTATGGAGTGTGTTCAACGTTCTCATTTTTTGCCCTCTTTATCAGCACCGCACTGGTCAACACACTCTACGTAAAAGTAAGCCGCTGGAATGCGCAGAAGGATATGAGTGCAATTGCTATTTCGCTCTCCCGCGCAACCACCTATTCTCTCATCTTTGCCCTCCCGATCCTTACCGGGGGTATCCTGCTCGGGTACAATTTGCTGTATTACCTGTACGGTGCTAGCTTTGCAACCGGCGCAACTGCACTTATCATCATTATCGCTATGAGGGTGATCCAGTCGATTCTTAACCTGTATACAAATTTCCTGATGGCAACCGATCATGCAAAACAGGCGGTTGTAGGAATTCTGGCTGGAGTATCTGCAAACATCATACTCTGCATTATGCTTCTACCTCATATCGGCATTGCTGGCGCTGCGATTGGAGCGTTGGTCAATGTAATTATCAGTGTTTTTATCGCCCGCACGTATCTGTCAAAGATAATTCCCATTTCCCTTGAAAGAACACCAATCCGGCATATTTTTATCGCAACCATCGTCATGACCATATCCCTCCTTATTCTGGGTATATTGCCGCTGAACCAGAGTGCACTTCAGACTATCATGATGGTCCTGATAGGTGCAGTAATTTATTTTGCTGTGCTTCTGAAACTCAATCAACAGATACGTGACGATGCATTCAGAACTTTTAAGATCAAATGGGTGCCAAAATAAAATCTTCAATCACCAAAAACGACAAGACTAATAATGTGTCCTCATCACAGGCAGATTATGAAAAAACTTAAAATTCCTCATAGAGAACTGATGCATCCGTACTCTCTTTTACAGTTACCATGAGTTGCCATACCTTGATCCTCCGCTTCATCGCCGACGGCCGCAGCATCCATACCCAGCGCCGGGCTAAGTATTTCGCACAGAAAGGACACGAGATCCACCCCATCACCTATGATCCCACGAACTGTGTAATTACCAGAGTGGCTGAGCAGATCCTCGCCTCGCGCTGGAAAAATCTCTATCTCACGTTCATCCCCCACCATCTCGCGATAAAACGGCTCGTGAAAAAAATCAAACCCGATCTTATTCACGCACATTTCATTGCGAAGTATGGGTTCCACCTGCCGGATCTCAGATTCAGCCCGTCCATTGTCAGCGCATGGGGAGATTAGGTGATGATCCTGCCCCAAAAAAGCCGGCGGATCCGGTATTATACAAAAAATGTCCTCGCTTCGGTGGATCTGATTTATGCTGTTTCACAGGATATTCGCAACCACATCATCA
>JAUSBW010000176.1 GCA_030651815.1 Methanoregula sp. | reverse complement strand
AGATTAAACTCTCGACGAATATGATAGGCATTACACCAAGCGGTTGTATTACCAACAACCGCTTGATAAAAAGCACTACCACCAGCCGGAAAGCCAAACGGCGAGGGCACTATCTGTCGCGTAAGAACTGGATTGCCGCTGGGAGTATAAAGTTGCCAGAGGCCATTGGTTAAGCTATCGGGGGAGATATCATCCAACAGTTGATAACCGTCAAATATCGAAAGATTACCGGCAACCATTTTCATTGGAACTGCGTTTACCGGATTAATATTCTGCACTTTGCTGGTTTTGGCATCTTCTGCTTCATAATGAAGCCTAGCCATGATTTCCGGGGTCAATGCCTCAGAAGCAATAGCAGGATAAGCTTCGCTATCAGGGAACCATGGCGCAAAGTCTGAATTTTCCGGTGGTGTACTAAATTAACTGTCGGGAACCGGAAATGTGCACCATTCCTTAAGAGTCCATATGTGATCGGTTAAACCGGCTGCCATTGCAGGCGTTCTTTGCATTGTCTTGCCGTCAAGCCCTTTTAATGCAAGAGTTCTGACAGGCCAGAGAAAGTTGTAGCTAAATCCAACAAAATACGATAGCGCATTATGAGTTTCCCAATCCTTCGAGAAACAAAGAGTTTTTCTTTGTTTCCGTGCATTTTTCCCTCGGTCAGTTCCATTGTTCCTTTCAACGAAAGACGTGTTAATCACTTTGCTAACCGACGAATAAAGCAGATAGAGGAACAATAAAAGCCAAGTTCCAAACACCAGAGTCCTTTCTACTTTTACTACTTTTCCATTCTTTCTAGTTTTCTTAACCGTGGCATAACAAAGGTCTGAAGGCATTTGCAACCGTGGGTTTGGTGATCGTCCTATACCAGGTTTTTTCGAAGCAGCGACCTCAATCCCATAAGCCTTTTCAATAGCCTTCACGTAAGGGGCATGCTCATCACTGGTAAAAAGAATATCTGTTCGCTTGCCGGTTCTATTCTTCACGTCCTCAACCAACTTGACACAGTTTTCGGCCGTTCGCTTGCCAGGAATGAGGCTTAGCAACAGACGACTTTCGGCGTCAATCGCAGTGTGATCCCAATTGTCACCCTTAAGGGGTTCTTCGGCAACACCCATCTTAATCGTTTTTTCCTTCTTCCCCACAAAGTTCCATTTTTCGTCGAGTTGGATTTCTTTCGTTTGAGGGGGAAAAAGAGACCAACTGGTCGTGCATTTTTTGAGCGTGGGAGCCGCTCCGACAAGCATATCGAGTCACTGTATCTTTACTCACGTGTACAAGACGACTGGTGGCACGGGTTCCACACCCTTCACGAAGGTGGTCAAGAATAGAAAGACTTTTTTCTTGAGGGAGTCGAGATTCCCAAAAGACCGTTCCTTTCCTTTCGGAGAAGCGGGTTTTACAAATGTTGCAACGAATCATATGAATTATCCCAACCTTTCCACTCCAACCACAAAAACTCAGGTTCCCCAGGTTGGCAAGCCCGAAAGCCAAGCATTTCTGATTTTGACAACAGAAGTTCTCGATTGGATGATTCGAAAAAGCCATAACATTCCCCCTTCACCGCCAATTTTTTCCATTTTACGCGGAAGAAGGAGAAAAGTACAGAGATTCCAGTTGTTTCAGTTATTTGTGGACACCACCCTTTTTTCCTGCGGTTGATTTTTTGTAGTTCGATGTGTAGAGTTGACCTTAGAACTGTTTAAGCTGGAACTCCCGGCCTGCTATCAGTGCTAACATTACGATTTTTGTCTTGAGGTAAAACTTGAGTTTGCAATATTTCCGAAAAATCGCTAACATAAGTAGCGCGTCTTAGTTTAGGATTGCG
>JAUSBW010000174.1 GCA_030651815.1 Methanoregula sp. | reverse complement strand
ATATATCCCATGTTTTCGCGGCATCAGCCGCGGCGCGCGCAAAGTATATAAAGGTTTCTATTTTACTGCAATCTGTGAAATCAAGTGAGTAATACTAAAACAGATTGAAATTTAGATAGAGTCCTTAAGCTGACTCCTATGTCATACCATATTGAAAATTTTGATTCTAATTTTTTCACCAGTGGCTGAAGGATCTCATTCTCCTCACTCGCGTGGCTGATGAAAATATCCCATATGTTCATGTAGAAAAATATCAGGGTGGCATCTTAAGTGTTGTTAAAGAAAATCGCGTTCAAACTCTCAATTCCCCGGCAAACGCCCTCGCCATCAGCCCCTCGCACAACCCCTCGATTTGCCGACCCGATGCCACCTGCTGCTCACGAATCCGTTCCACATCCTGCACGACACGGGCGAACTGCTGTTGGAGGGCGAGCGGGGGAAGGGGGATCTGGAATTGTTTTATCTCAATTAGATGTAAATCAGGTACTCCAATTCCTCTGATTCGGTTATCTGCCTGACGTTTAACATGAGGGGAGTTTAAAATAAATTTTAGATAGTAAGAATTAATTTTTTCATGTTGGGGTTTAAGTAATGCAAGACTTACAAAGATACTAAATTCTTTATCAACATTTACAACCTCTGCTTTTCCGTAAGTCCCAACTTTTGTGTATAATATATCACCTTTTTCCGGCCTGTTTCTTTTTACAAGATATCGGTGTTCTGATTCGGAGATATATTTCACATTTTTAAAATCCAGATATCCTTTTGTTAAATTTTTTACTGACAGAAACGGGACACCCGTTTCAATATACGTGGGTGTGATATGTGTACCGTCGGTAATTTTTGTACAGACTGTATCCAACTTAACAATATCCCACCCCATCTCATTCCTCACCGTGTCCCCAAACATCTCATAAAACACGCTCTGCAACAACGCTCCCGCCAATGCGTCCGCCTCCTGCCTTTGCTGCTTCACCGTCTCTGCCTGTTCGAGCACGGCAACGATCTGGCGCTGGATAGGGAGCGGGGGGACGGGCAGGAATGTATTTTCAAAAAGGCCTTTAGTAATATGTTCAAGTCCAGAAGAGCCATGTGCTCTTTGAATAAAATTTTGAATACGGGAGTTTAAAGCCGCCATCAGATATTTTTTATCAAGTTTTTTCTCATCTAGCTCTATCCGAAATATATGCTGATTAAGTACGGCTTTCCCTCTTTCCCAAATAAAAGCTCCAAAAGATGTACCCGGAGTACCAGACCATGAAAATAACAATTGTCCAGAATTAATGATGTGTCTCTCGTCAACAGGAAAATTACAATAATTAAATCCACCAGAATTTTTGTTTAAATTTTGAATTCTTACAATCGGCAAACCCTCGTTTGACCAATCAGATGGCTTAAATGCCCGCCCATTGGTTATTTGACAAATATCCTTTATTTTCTTCCACTCCCACCCCGCCGGCAGCTCCCTCTCCCCCATCTAAGCCACCCCGCCAGCCAGTTCCCGCTCAACCCGCGAACAAATCCCTTCAAACGTCTTGAGTTCATCCGTGGAGAACATCGGCTCCGGCGCATTCCCGAGCGTGATGAACGGCGGATTCCAGAAGTCGGCGTACGTGATATGCTTCTTAGCGGAAAAGACCGACTCGACCATGCGGATAAAGTTGAGCTGGTCAGCCGAATAGTGCTTGTTATTCTCCATCATGTACGTCCGGAACGCATCCTTGATCCGGTCCGCCGGGTTCGCCTCTGCATACATCCCGAGCACCCGCTTGATGAGCGACACGAGGATGCTCTCCGTGCCCGACACGGCCTTGCCGAGCTCCGCCGGGTTCTTCACGAGATCGGGGCCGAAGATGGTGGCTTCGAGCTGCTGGAGATCGGCTTCCGAGAGCACTTCGTCGCGGGCGATCTTCTGGATTATAGGATTGTCCGCCGCAATCTTCCGAACCCGCTCGTCCACAAGTTCCAGATATTTCGTGACATAGGTATGCTGTTGTGCCACGCCCATCTCGAAATATTTCTTCTGCTCGATTACGTCCCCCATATCTATGACAATCGTCTGCTGCGGCTCCTTCCGCATGTAGGGCATCAGCGGCGCAAGCTCGGTGAGCATCCGCTGCGCTGACTCGTAGGTGACCGAGTACCAGAACGCATTCGAGAGCACCTCGCGGATGAATGCCTCACGCTCCTGCACCTTGTTGATTGTCAGCGGCAGGCATTCGATCATCCCTCCGATCAGGAGTTTCTGCCGCTCGATCTCGCCGGTATCGTTGCGGAGGATCGCGTGCTTGAGCTGCTCGCAGCGCAGGGAGAAGATCGCGGTATTGAGGTTCACGTCCTGCTGGTACCGCATCAGGGGCATGATCTTCTGGGTCAGGAACTGGAGCGGATCGATGGCCACGTTGTCCCAGAGATGCGGGTCGAGAGATTTTTTGATTTCCTGTTTGTTATCCCGGACGCTCACAGACTCCGGGGGCAGCGAGCGGATATCGGCAAGGAGCTGCTCCTTCACCTGTTCCGCACGCACCTCGTCACCGTGGTCCCGGAGGAACGTGAGCTGCTTGATCCGGGAGAGGAAGATCCGGTTCGTAATCGCATCCGGTGATTCGTTCTTCACCCCGTCCGGGTTCATCTGCCAGTACTCGAAGTTGTTCCAGAAATCAAAGACCTGAAAATACTCCTTCTTTCCCTCGGGCAGCCACGTCATATGTTCGCACGCGCTGTTTGCCCGGGTGCCCCGCCCGAGCATCTGCCAGAATTTTATCTTCGAGAAGACCGGTTTGGCAAAAACAAGGTTGCAGACCTCGGGCACATCAATGCCCGTATCCAGCATGTCCACCGAGATCGCCACCCGGGGCATCGATTCCTTCTCGAAGGCACGGATAAGTTCGTCTGCCCGGGAATCCTCCGATACGATCGTCCGGGCAAGCGTGCCCTTGTGCTCGGGGTAGAGCGTATCGAAGGCTTCCTGCAACCGGTACGCGTGCTTCTTCGAGATCGCAAAGAGGATCGACTTCGCCGGCAGCGTCCCGGTCTGGTCCATCAGGGCATTTTCCATGAACTCGCGGACGATCGCCTCCGATGTACCTTTCACTGCAACTTTCTTTTCGAGTTCCGTGCCCTCGAAATCGATCACGTCCGGATCGATCCCCTGCTCCAGCAGTTTCGCCCGCTCGCCTTCCGAAAGATCCTGCCGCCGCACCCCGGCAATCTGGAAATGCGTCTGGGCGCCAAGAATGCTCTTCCGGAAATCGACCAGCACCCCATCCGCCACTGCATCATCGTAGGAGTACAACGCGGTCGGTGCCCCGTCATGGCACTCGAAGAACCGGAGCGTGTCCTTTTCGAGGATCTCCGAAGGAGTGGCTGTCAGCCCGATCTGGATCGCATCGAAGTACGTGAACACATCCTTCCACTTGTTATAGATCGAACGGTGCGCCTCATCGGAGATGATCAGGTCGAATTCACCCGGGGATAGTTTGAACTGCCCGTTTGTGTCCTTATCGAGATAAATTTCCTGGAACGTCTGGATCGTAGAAACGTACAGCCGCTTGCTCGTGTCGTACTTCCCGGCAAAGATCTTGTCCTTCCCCTCTTCCGGGAAAAAGGGCTTGTACCCTTTATTGAATGCCTGGTCCCGCAGTGCCCGGCGATCGGTAAGGAAGAGCACTTTCTGCACAAGGCCCTTTTCCATCAGGATCTTGATGATCGCCATCGCCACCCGGGTCTTTCCCGTACCCGTAGCCATGACAATGAGCCCCTTCCGGTGCCCCCGCTGGAGGTGCTCCACCACCCGCTTGACGCACTCGATCCCTTTTGCCCGGTCAACAATAGTAGTATCCACTTCAACCGGAGAAGTGGCATCCTGCGTCTTCTGAAACCGGAGCCGCTCCAGATCTCCCCGTGTATAGAATCCTTTCACATCACGGGGGCTGTACCGCTCCCTGTCCCAGAAGATGAGCTGGTACCCGTTCGAGAGAAAGATGAATACGTCTTTGCCGGTCTGGCGTTTGATATCGTCTGCATACATCGCTGCCTGTTGCTGCCCGAGACGTGGATCCTTGGATGTCCGTTTCACCTCTATAATGGCAAGCGGTGCGCCAAAACTGTCGAGCAGCAGGTAATCGACATACTTGCTCTCCATATCATTTTTCAGGGTATCAGAAACGGTTTTGTAACTTTTCGCAACAAAATCAGACTGCTTGGTATCTACTTCCATCAGGACACGGGATCGATCCGATACGACCCAGCCCTGTTCTTTTAACAGGACATCGATCATCTCAAGCCGTGTCTGGAATTCGTTGCGATCCAAAATGGTACCTCATCGGGAATTGTACGTATACTACCCATACGGGATGATGCACCATGAATGTTACGGGATTTTTAATGACCCGCGCTTACATTAGCCGCACCCTTTTCCGAAAACCCAACGCAGAGAGATCCCTCTTTCTCCCCCCAGCACATTCCAACCAAGTACCTCCCTCACCACAAACCCCTTTGGATATGAAGAGAACAACTTAGTCTGGCAATGAGAAAATCGCGCAGGAACAAGGCATATCCTTACGTCGATACCTGGAACTATATCCCCGTCAAAGAATTTCTGACAACATCTTCTTGTCATAACTTTCCAACGAACCTTTCCAGAATAGAAGGGTATTGCATGCTGAATACAGACTACAGTATGTGTAAAGACCGGTATGATTTTGAACTGAAATCCAATGGTACTTTTAAACGTAAAAGGAATGTTTCGTACGATCCGACGAAGAATCCTGATCCGTACCCTGAAGGCTGCCCTCGGTCAATCAGATCAATATGTATCAGTTGCAGGCATTTTGCATGGTGCGATCCTGATGATGACATAACCCTGGTAAAAAAATGTGATGATTTTCATCATGCCGTTTGATGAATCAAAGCGTGCTGTACTCAAGTACTGCTCAACTTATTTCCTCTCGATGATGCAAAACCAGAATTGCATGTACTCGTGAAAGATTACCAGAAATAGTACCATGATGTTGGCTTTAGTACCAAGGTACAGGAAATGACTCACTATCTGATAGATATCCGCCTGATGGGTTCAGTGAAGCACCAGATTCGCAATTTAAGCAATCATTTAGCGGAGAAATTTAATCTCGGGGAGAAACTTGTTACCCCGCACATCACCCTGGCCGGGCCTTTTTCAACCACCGATGAACAAAAACTGGTCGAAGATTTCGCAAGAATCTGTACGAATCAACAGGTGATTCCAAAATATGAGGTGGGAAGTTACGGGTTTTTTGATGAGACGAAGGTTGTTTATGTAACCATTACCCCAGACGAGACCTTAAAACAATTCCGGTATCAGCTGGCCCGGGCAATCTCCCCGTATTGCTCATTACGGAACTATGATCTGGATAATGCCGACGACTTCAAATTCCACTCTACGCTCGCCATGAAACTTGACTGGCTCACCTTCCAGAGAATAAAATGGTATTTCCGGGGACAGGATAGTGTCATCTACCGGCACCACCCGATCCGGGCAACCCTGCTACGGAATTCAAAAATTATCTGCGAATATGATTTTGTGCAGGGGAGGATGCTGAGCCGGGCACAGGCACTGAGCAAGGCGACACGGATGCGGGATTTTGATATTCTTAAGGTGTGGACCGAGGGAAGCTGGGAAGGAGAGTAAAACCCGGCCGGTATGTTAGTATGAGGGAAACTATGTCAATGAAGAGGAGATAAATGAAGCATATGACCGAACAAAAAGGGCACTTTGAAAAAGGACGATGGGTAGTAGAGAGCGAACCAGCGGCTACCCAAACGGAGGTAAACGTCATTGATAAGAGATTTTCTGATGCGACAAAGTCCGTCATATCGTCTGTTGATAATGTGATGAAAGTCACCCGTGACCTCGTAACAACCGATGAGGGAAAGCAGTACATTGAAAAAATCATAAAGGATACGCAAACGCAGATCCAGAAATCCTTTGATGAGATCATCAGCCATGTAAAAGACGAACTGGATAAAACGGTAAAAAAGGTAAAATAATTTTTTTAAGCGGTGTAGTGAAATGAGGGTAACATCGTCCGGTATTTCTTCCATGACAAAAAACGTCCGACGTGAATATTTTAAAAAAAACATTTGATGAAGGGTAAGTACATGGTCAATGCAGGGTCATAAAAAACGCCCCTCGTCCGGGTTATTATTATTTGAACGCGGGAGAAATCCCACCAGAACCACCGGGCAACTCGTTTTTTGATCAAATCAGGTCAGAGGTACGTCTTTCCTTCGATCACGCCTGCGGGTCCCGGCCATCGTCGATAATCTGGTCTGCCAGCCCCGCAATCTTCCGGTTCTCGAATTCAACACCCCCATCATACGTGATGAGCAGGATCCGGTGGTAGGGGATAGGTTTTTCACCGTCGGCGGTCCGGACGGTCAGGAAATACGGTTCCAGGCTGATATCCGGGCCGCTCACGCTCGACCGGTCGTCCGGTGCCCCGCGGTCAATGTACCAGACCCGGACTTTCTTAAGATCATGGCGGCCGTCATGCCAGTACTGCTGCAGGAGGGTGTGGCTGGTCAGCATGGTTGAGGTACAGATAGATGAATTGCTGACATACTCCCACGGCTAAAGCGCATGGGGTTCTAACGTTGCCGGGCATTCCAGCATTGCGTCGTGGGGTATCAGTGCTCCCATCGTACACATCTCTTTCTGCGTACGATCGATCATAACATTGGTGCTCAGTTTGAAT
>JAUSBW010000172.1 GCA_030651815.1 Methanoregula sp. | reverse complement strand
CCCAGCCCGTTTCTATGGTCAATCGGCCACCCAAATACGGCTAAATATGACCTCTCATTTTCTGACGTGAAAATGTGAAAAAACCTGGAATTATTCCCTGTTTTTCGCGAATTATGACCTCTGGGTTTTGGTGCGTGAGGGAAAAGAGGTACAACGGGGCCTCCGGCGGGCTTTGTTGTACCAGTTTTCCCCACAGGGGATATTGACTTAAATTTCTTCGAACGATCTCTTTTTTTGAGAATGTAAAAAAATGTGATTATTAGTCCTCGTCATCCCCCTCATACTTGTCGTTGTTGGGGTTCAACTGGTCTGCATGATTGTCCATCGCTGCATCATGTGCGTCGTTGTTCGGGTTCATTGAATTGGACCGGTCATCGTTTGAGCTGTGGCCGTGTCCTCCGCCTCCTTTTCCCATTGGTGATCACCTCCTTTGTGGTTGTGAATGAAGATGGGAGTGATGGAGGATATCTATCTATCTGATTCGAAATTATTTCCCGAATTGTCAACAATAAAATGAAAATTTTTCATTTCTCTCTTTTTAGGATTTGGGGGATGCCCGGACATTGACCAATGAGCATAAAGTGAGCATAACTTTTGACATAATGCCCGGAGATTGGCGAATGAGCATAAAGTTGTCAATGACGGTTTGAAATTCCCCAGTTACGTCGGCGTAAGATTCCCCAATCGCATCGGAATAAGAATCCCCATTTTGGTCGGAATAAGAATCCCCAGTCCGGTACCAGATAGTACTTGGATGAAGGCGAATGGTAGACACAGAGGATTATTTTATGTTCAAAGATCTCGCTCGTGAACAGGAACAGACTACAGGGCGGGTCAATATCAGCGAACTGTCCCGGGAGACTGGATTTGATCGAAAGACCGTACGACATTACCTTTCTCAAGACATCCCCCCAGAGACATCCCGCACACGAAACAAACCAAGCAAGCTGGATCCCTACAAGCCGCATATCAAGGAGAGACTGGAAAAATATCCTCGTTTAAGCCGTGTACGTTTCTTTGAGGAAATTCAGAAGCAAGGATATGACGGCAAACCGACAATCCTCGGCGACTATCTCCGCCAGATCCGTCTGCGGATCCCGGCCTTGCCTGAGATCAGGTACGAAACTTTACCCGGAGAGATGATACAGTGTGACTGGTTAGAGTACCTATACTCCCATTCTGATGGTTCTGAGAAGAAGGTATACGGCTTCTCGATGGTACTTGGCTACTCCCGCATGAGATACGTTGAGTTCTCACGATCACAGGATCTCCAGGCGTTTCTTGAGGGGCATCTGCGTGCCTTTGAGTATTTCGGCGGGATACCAAAGGTTATCCTCTACGACAACCTTGGGAGCGTTGTCCTGAAACGGAAATACCCTTCAACAGCATCAGAATTTCATCCTGCATTCGTTGACCTCAGGGATCACTTTGGTTTCACCTCCCGCCTCTGCAGACCGTACCGGGCAAAGACCAAAGGCAAAGTTGAACGATCGATCGGCTATATCAAAGACAACTTCCTGTACGGCAGAGAATTCAACTCTGTAGAAGATATCAACCTTCAGGCACTGGAGTGGATGGACGTCGTCAATAGAAAGGTTCATGGGACAACCCATGAGATTCCATTTGACCGGTTCCCTCAGGAAAACCTCCGCCCATTCTCATCATACCCGTCGTATATCTTCCAGAAAACATACCAGCGTAAAGTCTC
>JAUSBW010000166.1 GCA_030651815.1 Methanoregula sp. | reverse complement strand
CAATCATACTGGAAATATGTCTTCCAGAAATCGTGAACCATAGTACCCTTGAAGTCCGGCAATATCTGCAGCGCATCGGTTCCACTTTTTCCGCGGTTTTTATGGTGCCCGTACCATGTCAGAAGTGCAGTACTTGCCACATGCAACCATCGCCGTTTACCGGTCACTCTGAATCCCGTTTCATCAACATTCAATACCGGTGCTCCACTAAGGGCTTTTTTCACGATTTTGTCATAGTCTGCAAGGTTATCATTGCAGTTCTTCAGTGCTCTGGCTATTGTCGCCTTGCTAAAGGATAACCCGAATACGTCAGAGAAAAATAGGTTGATATTAATTTTTGTCGTAAACACCGGGGTCTTACCAGGAGAGACGAACATGGAAAAAAGATCTGCCAGTCCCCCGCATTGGGATACGGACTGTTTGACCATGTTTCGACTATGTATGGGTTATTGGCGTATCCGATTTATAAAATATCAACTAATTAGCGCAACACTATCAGAATTTTAACAGAGCCGTATATTCTATAATGGAGGGACTTTAAACATGAAAATACCCGCTTCAGATAAAGAGACCCAAAAAATCATCGTGATGACAGCCCTTATTGCTTTCAGCTGCTTCCTGACTGCTTATTTCCATCTGGTTTTTGAAACATGTACTATTTTTACCCACTTCTTTTATTTTCCGATTATCTTAGCGTCATTCTGGTGGAAGAAAAAAGGTATATTGGTGGCAGTCTTTTTATCCGGAGTTCTCATCGCAGGACACATGCTCTATAGCGGTGACGTGGGTATTAATGAAGATTATTTCCGAGGATATTCATTTATGCTCGTGTCCACAGTAGTTGCCCTTTTGAGTGAGCGGGTTGCCAGAAGTCATGCAGAACTGGACCAGATATTCCAGACTGCCGCCGATGGCATGTGGGTGGTTGATAAGGATTTCAACGTGCTTCGGGTGAACGATACGTTCCTGGAACTGGTTGGCATAAGCAGGGACAAGACAGCAGGCAGGAAATGCTACGAAGTGTTTCCCGGCCCCCGGTGTCATACCCCCGGTTGTTCCCTGACGAGGATCCTCGGTGGTGAGAAGCATGTTGAGGATGAGGTGGAAAAGGAACGCGCCGACGGTAAAAAAATTCCCTGCATTGTAACTGCAACCCCCTTCAGGGGGCCTGATGGTGATGTTATTGGCATTGTAGAGGATTTCAGGGACATCACCGAGCGCAGGCAGGCGGAGGAGATGCTTCAAAAGAAGCATGAGGATCTTGAAGCTGCCTGTGAGGAGATCACGGCGACCGAGGAGGAGCTGCGGCAAAACTATAATGATCTTAGTAAAACAGAAAAGGAACTTCGCGAAAGTGAAAGAAAATACAGAGACCTGGTTGAATTATTGCCGCAGACGGTTTTTGAAATTGATGAAAAGAGTACCCTTACAATCGTCAACCCGATTGCATTGAAATCCTTTGGCTATACGCAAGAAGACTTTGATAAAGGAATGAATGCCTTTGAGGTAATCGCTCCCGGCGACCGTGATCGGGCAAGAGAGAATGTGCAGAGAGTCTTAAACAGGGAACCGCTTGGCGGCATAGAGTACACGGCAGTGAGAAAAGACGGGAGCACATTCCCTGTTATCATCTATGCTGATGCGATCATTCAGGACATGAGACCCGTGGGTATCCGGGGCATCCTTGTGGATATTACCGAGCGCAAGCGGGCAGAGACTGCATTAAACCGGGCGACCAGAAAGCTGAACATGTTAAATTCCATTGCTTTCACTGAAATTCAGAATGCGGTCTTTTCCCTTTCCGGCTATTTTGAACTGGAAAAACTGGACCTGATGGATGAAAAAATGCGGCCGTTCCTGAATAAACAAATCGGGATTGTCCGGACCATTACAGAATCATTGAAGTTTGCGAATAATTATCAGAGCCTGGGATTAAAATCCCCTGTATGGCAGAGTATTCAGCAATCATTCCTCTTTGGAATCTCGCACCTGGACATTTCAAAATTATCCCGGAAACTCAATGTTGAAGGACTGGAAATCTATGCTGATCCACTACTTGAAAACGTTTTTTTCACTCTCGCTGAAAATGTTGTCCTGCATGGAAAAACCGCCACAGAGATCGCTCTCTTTTATCAGGAGACCTCAGAAGGACTCATGCTTGTCTTTGAAGATAATGGTGTAGGGATTTATGAGGATAGGAAAGAGAAGATTTTTAACAGGAGATATGAGGAAAAAAAAGGGATGGGTCTATTCCTTACACGCGAGATACTGGAAATTACCGGCATGACAATTAAGGAGATCGGAAAGCATGGGAAAGGTGCCCGGTTCGAGATTGCCGTGCCGAAAGGGGCATACCGGTTTGCCGAAAAGATGTGAAAAACTGATTTATCTACAGTAATAATGGCCCCGCCAAAAAAGTTTGAGATGATGTCCTGCGCTGCCAGAGCGACGGCCAGCCCGGCGATACCGGCACCGGCAAGGAAAGGGGTAATATTTACTTCAAATATGGACAGGACGGCCATTATGGCTGCAAACCAGACCACATATTTGACCACGAGTTCGAGCAGCTCCACTAACCGGTCATCCCAATCACCTTCCGATTTTCCTGCCAGTTCATGGCCATAGATGACAACGATATCATGCAGGAATGTTGAGATAATCCAAGCGCCAATCAAAACATAAAATGCAGTGACGTAGCGTGAATCAAGCATCCATTGCAGGTTCGATGGAAGAATTCCGAAACGACTGATAGCAAAATAGATCGCAACAACCACGATAGCAATCTGTACCGGAATGCCAATCGCCGCAATGATAATATCGTCCCAATTTGTTTCTGTCTCTACGGCTTTTGTTTTAAGCCAACTGACGACAGCCCGTACGATAAGGGCAAGAAGTACACCAAATACAACCGTTGCAGCTGCATAGACATAATTGATATCTGAAATCCCGAACTACATGTACGTAAACTTATGTGACCAAAGGTAAATAATATTAAGATTACATGGCGACGGGGACTGATATTGGCAAAACACTTGGAGAATTAGCAGACCGTGATATGACCTTCATGCACATCTGCGGTACGCATGAAGCATCCATAGCACGATCCGGACTGCGCAGTATCCTGCCCGGACAATTAAAGATTGTAATGGGCCCGGGATGTCCGGTCTGCATCACCCCACAGGGGGAGATTGATGCTGCGCTCGATCTCGTTGAGAAGGATTGTATCATCGCTACGTATGGAGATCTGCTCCGCGTTCCCGGGTCGAAAGGCTCGTTAGAATCCTGTGGAGGAGATGTACGGGTGGTGCAGGGAGTCCACAAAGCAGTGGAGATTGCACAGAAGACGGATAAAGAAGTTGTATTCATCTCCGTAGGTTTTGAGACAACCGCACCCACAGTTGCTGCCACCCTCCTCACCAAACCCCCGAAAAATTTCTCCATCCTTTCCTGTCATCGCATCGTCCCTCCTGCCATGAAATGGCTGCTGGAACAGGGTGAAGCAAAACTTCACGGGTTCATGCTTCCCGGTCATGTCTGCACTATCATGGGGTATGAAGAGTACGAGCAGTTCCCTGTACCTCAGGTAGTTGCAGGGTTTGAACCGGAAGACATTCTTCTTGGGTTGCTCATGCTGGTAAAACAGGTAAAAGAAGGAACGCACCGGGTTGATAATGCGTATCCGAGAGCAGTTTCACGCGAGGGTAACTTAAAAGCTAAGAAACTCATGTATGAAGTCTTTGAAATTTCGGATGTCGAATGGCGGGGGTTTCCGGTAATTCCGGGCTCCGGTCTACGGCTGAAAAAAGAGTTTGAACAGTACGATGCCCAGAAAAAATTCGGGATTGTTTTTAAGCATATCAGTAAGCATTCAGCCTGCATCTGTGACAAGGTATTGAGAGGAATCGCCTCTCCCTCCGACTGCAAACTCTATGGGAAAGTCTGCACCCCGGGAAACCCGGTCGGTCCCTGCATGGTCAGTCACGAAGGTGCGTGCAAGATATGGCTCATGTATCATGCAAAAAAAGCCTGATTACCGGACATTCTCGGGCTGTCATGCTATCAATCAGGACCTCTACCCGGAATGGATCGAACACGGTCAGAACACGACTGCCGCCCTGATCTCCATTGCCGGTCCCATGATGAACGTGTTCCTTGCCATCATCGCCCTGGCCCTTCTCACCCGTAAGCGGGTGCGAAGCTCGTTCCTCTTATTCTCTCGGACAAATCTGGCCTGGATCGTGAATGCCGCTGGACCCGAACAGGCATATTCCTATGAAGAGACCGTGTTTGATGTGAAGCGAAGGGAGGGATCCGGTATGGTTGCGGCGTCAAACCATTTCGTAGACCCGACATGGCACCTGACCGGGACTCCTGATGCGAACTCAGTGACCCGCTTTACGAACCTCGTCAACCAGGCCGGACAGTCCAAGGGGACAATCGATGTGGCAAAGATGGTGCAGATCAGAAACGTCCTGTTACAGAACGGCGGCGCAACGTTCCTGCATTATGAATTGGGAGGGGACAAGTACTCTACGGATCACCAGGTCGTCTTTGTCCCAAAGACCTGCACGCTCCACATGAAAGTAGTGGACCGGGACTGGCAGAAGGTGGATCTTAAGGCACTCTTTGGAGCCTGATCCCCGGTGAACGGGGGGGTTCCACCCGCTTCCTGACAGTTTATCCATTTTTTTCGGATTCAGTACCTCTCAAAGTAACATTCACCCGAGGCAAGTTTTTCCCTGGGCTTGAGAGCAAGAACGAAGTTATCGGCATGATCAAGGCACACGTATGCCGAGCAACACCCGAATCCCTGGTATCCGATAGCATCTTTCTCACAGTACTCGCATTTCATTTTTTCCGCCATGGTACTTTCTTTTCATCCTCTATTGATAGATATTTTGTAACTATCCAGCCTGAATGTGAACTGCGGAGAAAACACCAGACATGAGGCGTTTTTTCCCGGTTCCTTTTCTCCGTCTTTGAGATAGAAGGACACCTGAGCACTCCGGTCTTCCAGGTCAAAAACCGATGTCCAGACGGTCCTCATTGGCAGGGGCCGGGACCCGCCCTCCATTGCCAGATCCGTATTTGCCTGCACAAGACTCATGGAATTGAGTGCATCTTCCTCAGTAAATTGCCCCTTGTGGCCGGTGATATACGCATCCAGTCTCCGGTAGCGGTTGAAGCTGTTGTACTCATCTGTTGCCGGTACGTCTGGAAAAGTGCCGGTATCCGGGTACTTGTAGACCGCGTGGTTGGTCAGGATCCGGGGTTTGCCGGCATTTTCGGTGAAATGCCACTGGAGTTCTTTATCTGACATCTCGGCGATAAATGACCGTCCGCTCCGGTCAGCGATGAGCATGTGGAGCGGCACTGCAAGCATTGTCACATTATTGGTAAGGATGATTGCGTTTTGCATCGTTGACATCAGCAGCGGTATCGAGCACGAGGCGCATCGCCTGAAGCGTGGAGAGACCGGATGCCCGTGATGAATCCATAACCGTTGCCGGTGCAGCGTCATTATCGACCAGCATACTCACCGTGACTCCCTGTGAGTTCATACCGTCCAGCGGCGCGTTCAGGAGATCGAATGAGCCGATCACAAGTGATGAGTACCCTGAATCAGGATACAGTTCAAGCACATAGTTTTTCGAGCACAACTTTTCTTCAGAACCGGCATTAGCGTTCCCAAAGACTTCTGCCGGGGTGACAACGAAGTAATCCATGTTCCGGGTATATCTTGCATGACCGTCTGTCGTCACGTTACCGGGGAAGTAGACCAGAGAACACCCTGCCGGTTCGATCCCGTACGGAAGGCTGCTGGTGTCATAATTGCCATCACCGGGATCCAGACCGTAGGATCCGGCCACGCCCTTCATCCGGTCAAGGAGGGCCGGGTAATTGTTTTTCATGTACTCCTGCCGTTCCCTGCCGTAGAGCGGGGAGGCATAGCGGCTCAGTCCGGATCCAAAATCCTTTCGGGCGATATCTCCAAGCACCCGGCCAATTTCTTCGTTGGTGCCCCTCACGACAATGTGGCGCACCTCCATGTATTCCCCGGACCTCTTTGGCAGGATCACCTCATTTTTCACCAGTGCAGTATTTGTGAAAGGTTGGGTCTGCTGCCAGACTGTCAGTCCCGCCAAAAAAATTCCCAGTGACAGAACAAGGAACAGGATCATGATTCTCATACTCATGATTGCATGTCCTGGTACAAAAAAATGTTGTGCAAAAACGAGCTAACCCGGTGTGCCGGACTTGGGCAATACCAACGTGAATACTGTTCCCGTGTCAGGATTACTGGTCACGGAAATATCGCCATTTAACTTTTCTGCCATTTGTTTTGCAACCGGAAGGCTCAGCCCGATAAACCCGGATTTTTCCAGGAGCTTCGATTCATCGCCTACATAGTATGGCTTGAACAGATTCGGTAAGATTTCGTGTGCAATGACTGCACTGCTGTTTCTGATGGTGAAATAATTGTTGATTTCATCATCATGATGCGAGATCCCGATTTTTGCAGGAGATGTGGAATACCGGATGATATTATATATCAGGCTCTGTATAATCAGGTAAAAGTATTCGGTATCGGTGATGAGTTTCAACTCGTCACGAATCGTGATGTCGACTGCAATGTCGCTGGAGCATTGGATGACGGTGATATACGAGATCAGCAGTTGTCGCGGCGATATCTCACGGTAATGGGGCTTGAACCGGGGCAGCATCTGTTCAGGGCCGTATCCCAGACCGCTCAATTTGATGATATGATCAATGATCTCCCGCATCAGGTCAATATTTTTTGAGCATTTGCCAAGGATTACTTTTGCATCCGTATTCAGGCCATAGGAATCCGGATCGTCAAGTACGAGATGAAGGTATCCCATGACCGGCTGGAGGGGTGTGCGCAGTTCATGGGCGGCAAGGATGATAAATTCCCGTTTTCTTATCAGTTCATGACGGAGGTCTTCTTCTATCTTCCGCAGCTCTGTTATGTCAAGGAGTGAATACACCCTTCGCGGAGTCTCCGGGATCATATCGAGGATCACGTACACATTTTTTATATTGCCCTCACGATCCTTGAGCCGGAACTCATAGTGTTGTGGCAGTTTGTCTGTCTTCTGCCGGAC
This sequence comes from Methanoregula sp., assembly GCA_030651815.1. GTDB lineage: Archaea > Halobacteriota > Methanomicrobia > Methanomicrobiales > Methanospirillaceae > Methanoregula. Next base: position 1,236 of record JAUSBW010000166.1, on the reverse strand, counting down.
CAGTTCATGGAATTCCGTCACTATCCCAAGGTCATTTCTGACAACAAAGGACAGAAGGCTGACCACCTCTGCCAGTTCCTTATTTGTGTAGCCTGCCATCTTTTCAAATTCAGTGTTTGCCAGATAGATGGTCAGGTCATCTTCCACTATGGCCATTGCTGTGCCGGAGTTTTCAAATATGGCCCTGTACAGGATTTCTGATTGTTGCAAGCTCCCTTCAGTGCGCCGCCGGTCCTCATCAATATCCAACGTTGAAATGATCGCATCAAGTATCCGTCTCTCTTTTTCATCAAAGGCAACGTACGTGAAGCTCTTAACCGCCTCCTCTTCTGTCTCATATAATGAGAACAGCCGGTCAAATCCTGCTATATGTAAGATCTCTTTTACTGGAGGTTGTAAGCAGGCAAGTTTCAGGTCTCCCTGCTTTTTTTTCACCTCCCTCATGGCTATGATCAGTATGCGGAGACCTGAACTGCTGATATAGTTTAAGTTTTTGAAATTGAGAACTATCTGGTGTCCACCTGATGCAATCATCTGTCTGAGCGCTGCGTCCGCTTCGATAGCAGTGTTGGTATCAAGCCTGCCGGACATGCACACCACATCAATGGCATCTTGTTTTTTCCGGGCTATCTGCAGGACATCTGACATTTACCGGATATTAACGAAGAGGTACTACATTAATTATGGTATTTTTTCTGCGGGGGGGTTACTTGATCCGCGACCAGTCCCTCCCGGCGCTCTGATATTTACACCATGGGAAGCCTGCGCGACAAGGGGCGAAAGCCCCATTGAATGTCAAATCCCACCCCATCAGGATACAAATGCCGGGTAAAATTACCCGATTTTCCTGATCCCCGGAAAAAACGAACCTCATATTCGCGTTCTAACGGCGTTTTTCAGGTCTGATGGCATAGCGGCCGTGTGGGGATGGTTTTTATGGCATCAGGTCTTTTCGTTGCAGGGGGGTACTATGAGGAGAAGGTCACCGGGATCACACAGTACCCGCATGTTGCTGAGACACTGTCGGCATTGCGGGAGCGAGGGCTCAAATTTGTATTTGTCACCGATGTCCAAAACGGGAATGCGCTGAAATGTTTGTTGACACTCCCACGACTAAAGTCGAGGGATTCTCACTTCATCGACCAGAACTTACTCCGGCGGTCGATGCCGGAACAGAGGATCTAATTTCCATGAGCGCAAATTCGGGTGTGCCCCACCCTACTGATCCGGTTGAAG